>JAKOWQ010000276.1 GCA_029781465.1 Pseudomonadota bacterium | reverse complement strand
GTTCATTCCCGAATCCATGGACCCGGCCTATTTTGCCTGGGGCAAGAGGCGTGACGCGCATTTCACTGAAGTTGCGGTCCGCTTGATGGGGGAAGAGGGCAAGAACCAGATTGCCTTCTTGCCCTGGCCGGATGCCATCGCAAAGGAGATGGAGCCGTGGTTCGCGGAAAATCCTCCACCGAAGCTGGATATCGGCAACGTCGCCGATGTCTATGACCACGTGCGCAGCATCGTCGGGATCGATCATATCGGGATCGGATCGGACTTTGACGGGATGGGCTTTCACCCCAGCAACCAGCATCCGGCGATGCGCGATGTCAGCTACCTTCCGGCACTGCTGGAAGAACTGCGCCGTCGCGGCTGGAGCGACGAGGACCTGAAGAAGCTGGCCGGTCTCAACTTTCTCCGCGTCTGGCGCGCAATCCGCGCCGGAGCGGGTTAGAGCAACGCGCTCAGCCCTCTATCACCCCGAACAGGTCGTGGGCGTCGGCATCCTCGATCCGCACATCGGCGAAGTCGCCGGGCTTGAGGCTGGCGGGTACGTTGCGCAGGTATACCGCGCCGTCGATCTCGGGCGCGTCGGCCTGGCTGCGGGCGGTGGCGCCCAGATCGCCATCCTCGTCCGGCTCGCCCACCTCGTCGACGATCACGCGGATCGTGCGGCCGATTTTGGCGGAAAGCTTGGCGGCGCTGATCGCCTCGGTCTTTTCCATGATCCGGGCGAAGCGCTCTTCCTTGACCGCTTCCGGAACTTGCCCCGACAGGTCGTTGGCGGCGGCGCCGGCGACCGGTTCGAAGCGGAAGGCGCCGACCCGGTCAAGCTGGGCCTCGTCGAGCCAATCGAGCAGGTACTGGAAATCGGCCTCGGTCTCGCCCGGAAAGCCGACCACGAAGCTGCTGCGGATCGCGATATCGGGGCAGATCTCGCGCCATGCGCGCAGCCGCTCGAGCACCTTGGCCTCGTTCGCGGGGCGCTTCATCGCTTTGAGCACCGAAGGGGCGGCGTGCTGGAAGGGAATGTCGAGGTAAGGCGTCACCAAGCCCTCGGCCATCAGCGGGATCACCGCATCGACGTGGGGGTAGGGGTAGACATAGTGCAGGCGGACCCATGACGGGGTGCCGTCAGCGCTGCGCAGCTGGCCCAGTTCGCGCGCCAGGTCGGTCATATGGGTGCGGACGGGCTGGCCCTTCCATGTCCGCTCCTCGTGCCGGACATCGACCCCATAGGCGCTGGTATCCTGGCTGATAACCAGGAGCTCGCGGGTTCCCGCCGCGACCAGCTTTTCCGCCTCGCGCAGCACCGCGTCGATCCGGCGACTGGCGAGTTTGCCGCGCAGGCTGGGGATGATGCAGAACGAGCAGGCGTGGTTACAGCCCTCGCTGATCTTGAGGTAGGAGTAGTGCCGCGGGGTGAGCTTGACGTCCCCGGTCGGGACCAGATCGACGAAGGGGCCCTGCGCGGGCGGGGCGGCTTCGTGCACCGCCTCGACCACGGCCTCGTACTGATGAGCGCCGGTGACGGCGAGGACATCGGGAAAGCGCGCCCGGATCGCCTCGGCCTCATTGCCCAGGCAGCCGGTGACGATCACCCGCCCGTTCTCGGCGATCGCCTCGCCGATCGCGGCCAGGCTTTCTTCCTTGGCGCTGTCACGAAAGCCGCAGGTGTTGACCAGCACCACATCGGCCCCGGCATAGTCGGCGGACATGGCATAGCCATCGGCACGCAGCCGGGTGAGGATGCGTTCGCTGTCGACCAGCGCCTTGGGGCAGCCAAGGCTGACCATGCCGACGCGCTTCTGATCGGGAATTGTGGTGGCCATCGCCGCGCCCCCTACACCGCGGCGCGGCAAAGCGCTACTGCCGTGCCAGGGAGGCTTTGCGATGGGTCCGTTAGACTGGTTGGGCGTGGTGGCCGCGGCGCTGGCGGCGAGTGCGGTGGTGCTTGGGTTCCAGCGCCGGGGCGGGGCGGCCCATGCCGCCTGGGTGCTGCTGGCGATGCTGGTCTCGGCCGCGATGCTGGGCCACGCGCTGGCGCGGATCGGGCCGGAAAAGCTGGCGGTAAAGTGGTGGCTCTACTTCATGCAATCGGGCGGGCTTGCCATCGCCTTCGTGATTCCGGCGATCTGGGTCAGCCTGTCGCAGCACGGCAGAAGCGCGATGGCGCTGCGCGAAAGCGCGATGTGGCTGCTGGCCTTTCTGGCGATGGGAATGGCGTTCTACCTGGTCTGAGCGGGCAGGTAATCGGCCGGATCGAGCGCCTGCTTGTTGCGGCGCACCTCGAAATGCAGCTCGGGCCCCTTGGCAAGCCCGGTTTCGCCCGCCAGGCCGATCCGCTCGCCCTGCTTGACCTGATCGCCATCCTTGACGGTGATCTTGTCGAGGAAGGAATAGGTCGTGGTCCAGCGGCCCTGATGATAGATGATCACCGTCAGCCCGTATTCCTTCGGGCCCTGCCCGGCGAAGATCACCTTGCCCGCAGCCGCCGCGCGGACCGCCTCGCCCTTGCGCGCCGTAATGTCGATCCCGTCGTGCCAGTTGCGCTCGCTGCGCGGAGCGAAACCGCGCCGCACCGTGCCCTTGAGCGGCCAGGCGAGCCGCGGCGCCTTGGTATCGGGCAAGGGCGCTTCCGTAGGAGTCGGGGCGGGCGTCGGCGCGGCTTCGCTGGCCGGAGCGGCGGGCGCCGCGCTGGCGGCGGCGATGGTCGGGATGGCCAGCACCTGTCCGGCCTTGGGTTCGGCCCTGGCATCGATCCCGTTGGCGGCGGCAATCGCCTTCCACGGCACGCCTTCGTCCATCGCGATCGAGAAGGTGGTTTCGCCTTCCTTGACCGTGTGGCTGCGGCGGCGCGGGATGGTCAGCTTCTGCCCGGCCTTGATCAGATAGGGCGGTTGCAGGCCGTTGGCCTCGATAATCAGCACCCGGGGCACCTCGGCCCGCACCGCGATTCCACCCAGCGTCTCGCCCGGTTTGACCACGTGGACCGTCTCGGTCAGCGGATCGCTTTCCTCGTCCTTGGCCAGCAGTGGCGGAGCGGCGAGCACCGCCAGCGCCGCGGCCAGGGCGAGCGCGCGCCTCATTGTCCGAAGCGTTCCTTCAGCCCGGCGAGCGAGGCATCGTGGGTCAGGTCTAGCTGCAGCGGTGTCACCGAGACGTATCCGTCCTGTATCGCTTCAAGGTCGCTTGCGTGGCCCGGGGTATGTTCGATCCCGTGAAGCCCGAACCAGAAATAGCGATAGCCCCTCGGGTCGGTCCCTTCAACCACCGAGCCGCGTGCATAATCGTGGAATCCCTGCCGAACCACGCGAATCCCTTGCACGGCCTCTGCCGCAAGCGGCGGAAAATTGACGTTGATCAGGGTGCGTTCGGCAAAGGGCGCGTCGAGCAGCGGAGCCACCACCTTGCCGCCCCAGGCTTCGGCGGCGGCGAAGGGCACCGTGTCGCCCATGCCCTCTTTCTCATAGACCTGGCTCAGCGCGATCGAGCGGATTCCGGCCAGCGCGCCCTCGATCGCGGCGGAAACGGTGCCCGAATAGGTCACATCGTCGCCCAGGTTGGCGCCGCGGTTGACGCCCGAGAGCACCAGGTCCGGCTTGCCGGGAAGCACCGTGCGCAGCGCCATCATCACCGCGTCGGTCGGCGTGCCCGAAACCGAAAAGCGCCGCTCGCCATGCTGGCGCAGCCGCACCGGACGGCTGAGCGTGAGCGAATGGCCCGCGCCCGACTGTTCCTCGGCCGGGGCGACGATCCACAGGTCATCGGAAAACTGCCGCGCGATCCGCTCCAGCACCTCAAGCCCGGGGGCGAAGATGCCGTCGTCGTTGGTGAGGAGAATGCGCATCAGGCCGCCACCAGCGCCTCAAGTCCGCCCATGTAGGGACGCAGCGCGGCGGGCACGGTCACCGATCCGTCGGCCTGCTGGTAGTTTTCCAGCACCGCCACCAAGGTGCGGCCCACCGCCAGGCCCGAACCGTTAAGGGTGTGGACGAACTGGGTGCCCTTCTGCCCTTCGGGGCGATAGCGCGCGTTCATCCGCCGGGCCTGGAAATCGCCGCAGTTGGAGCACGAGCTAATCTCGCGGTAGGCGTTCTGGCCGGGCAGCCACACTTCCAGATCATAGGTCTTCCGCGCACCGAAACCCATATCGCCGGTGCACAGCGCGATCTTGCGATAGGGCAGCTCCAGCGCCCGAAGGATCGCCTCGGCGCAGCCGGTCATCCGTTCGTGCTCGGCCTCGCTCTCTTCGGGACGCACGATGCTGACCAGCTCGCACTTCTCGAACTGGTGCTGGCGGATGAAACCGCGAGTATCCTTGCCTGCAGCTCCGGCCTCGCTGCGGAAGCACAGGGTCAGCGCGGTCATCCGCATGGGCAGCGCGGCATCGTCGAGGATCCGGTCCATCACCGAGCTGGTCAGGCTGACCTCGCTGGTCGGGATCAGCCAGCGCCCGTCGGTGGTGCGGAACGAATCCTCGGCGAATTTGGGCAGCTTGTCGGTGCCGTACATCGCCTCGTCGCGCACCAGCACCGGGGTGTTGCACTCGCTGTAGCCGCCCTGGAGGGTATTGGTATCGAGCATGAACTGGCCGATCGCCCGGTGCAGCCGCGCCATCGCACCGCGCAGGAAGGTAAATCGCGCGCCGCTGATCGCCGCGCCGGTCTCGAAATCCATCCCCAGCGCCGGGCCGAGGTCGGCATGTTCCAGCGGGGTGAAATCGAAGCTGCGCGGGGTGCCCCAGCGCAGCAGCTCGACATTGTCGGCCTCGTCCGCGCCATCAGGCACGTCGGCGGCGGGCAGGTTGGGGATGCGCGCGAGCGTGTCGGTCAGCCGGGCCAGCAGATCGCGATCCTGCGCCTCGAGCGCGGGGAGGGTGTCCTTGAGCGCGGCAACCTCGGCCTTGAGCCGCTCGGCCTCATCCTTGTCACCCCGGCCCATCGCCGCGCCGATCAGCTTGCTCGCCTCATTGCGGCGGTTCTGCGCCTCCTGCATCTGCGTCGCCACCGCGCGGCGATCGGCATCGAGGGCAAGCAGGGCGGCAGACTGCGGCTCAAGCCCGCGCCGGGCCAGGGCAGCGTCGAAATCGGCGGGATTCTCACGGATGAACTTGATGTCGTGCATAGTGAGCGGCCTATGCCCGTTGCTGGCGGTGCTTTCAAGAAATCGTCGCCCGATATTCCAGTTCGAACCTCCCGTTGGCTAACCCGCTGTTAACTGCGTTGGGAGAGCAAGCGTTGAGGTTAGTATGAGATTTAGGTTTCCGTAGAAATGCGGGAGTCTGAACAATGAACATTCGTCGTTGGGCGCTGGTCCTTGCCGGACTCGGTGCCGCCATGCCGGCCGCGGCCTTTGAACCGGGTGTTGCCATCGGCGCCAGTCGGTTCACGATCGGGATCGAAGGGTATGTCCCGGTGATCTGCCGGGCCAATGTCGATGCCACCAGCGTTGCCCCTGAGCCGGGTGTCGCCCAGCTTGGTACCCTGCGGGAATTCTGCAACAGCCCCGGAGGTTACCGGGTCATGGCAGACTATTCGCCCTCCCTTGCTTCCGCAAAGCTGTTGGTCGATGGCCGCGAAGTGAGCCTGGATGAGGCGGGCACTACGGTGATCAGCCAGTCTGACGAGGCCGCGATCGACAACCACGCCCTCGCCCTCGATATTCCCGAAGGCGTGAGCGACGGCACGATCAGTTTCCGGATCGAAGCACTCTGATTGTCCGGCGGCCTTGCGGCTCCCCTCAGGGAACCGTGAAGCCGCCGCAATCGTTGATGCCGGGATCGGAATAGATCAGCGGCGTTACCGTTACCGTCAGCTGATCGTTGTAGGTCGGCGAGGGGTTCTTGCCCTGGCCGCCCTCAAGCAGGGTGCCTTCGATCCACAGCTGCTCGCCCGACATGGTGGCCGGCTGGCACGAAACCGAAATCGGCGTGGTATTCGAGGGCGAGCGAGTCTGCCCGAGGAAATCAAGCTGGTAGTTGACCTGATCGTCAACCGTCGCCGCGCCCGGCTTCTTGAGCAGGTAGTTGTTCGCCGAGGTAACCTGGACGTTATAGGCGCCCGAGCTTTGCACAGCGATATAGTTGTTGGTCAACGCCCCACCGGTGCGCACCGGGGTTCCCGATAGCGAGGCAGTGGTGATCGCGCCGATTTCTCCGAAGTCGAGTGCCGTTCCGGCATAATAGGTGCGCAAAGCGCTCAGAACATTGATTGGAAAGACCACGGCGTTGGCAATTTCGCCGGTCTGCTCAACATTGTTATCTTTGCCACCTTTGACAATGCAGCCGAACACCGCATCGAATGCGAGCTGATGGATGGCGCGCAAATCGGTTCCGGCAGGGAGATTGACCGTAAACGTCACCTGGGCAGTGTTCGAGCCAACATTGTTTCCGTTGAAGTCAATCTTCATGATTCGATTGCTAGACGAGGCGACCACATTGTCCGCCGGGGTGATAATCGGAAACGGCCCCGTCGAATTGTGAAAGATGTTGAGGCCCAGACTGGGTGCCGAGAATGGTTGGCTAACACTTCCCGAGATCGCCGTGGGGATGATTTCGGTGCCATCAGCACCAACTTGCGGGCTCTTGAGGTAGAATGCGACATAGCGCGTATCACCGCCGCCTGAATTGTTTACGCGGGTCAGGTCCAATACGATGGTAGTGGACGTGAAGCCGGTGGGGTTGAAAGGATCGAAGACAGCAGGGGTGGCAGTTGCCGTCCCGGAGATCCCGCAAGAAGCCGCCTGCGCCGGAGCAATGCCGACTCCCAAAGCGACAGCGGCCGCGAACCCCGCAACGAACTCTCGCAAAGTCCCAATCCTGACCATTCTCACTTTTCCTTCACG
>JAKOWQ010000236.1 GCA_029781465.1 Pseudomonadota bacterium | reverse complement strand
TGAAGAGCAGGCCGCGCGGATCGAGGCGGCGGTGGCCGCGGCGCTGGCCGATGGCGTTCGCGGCGGCGATCTGGGCGGCAGCCACGGCACTGCCGCGATCGGTCAGGCCGTGTTGGAAAGGCTGTAAGATGACCATTCGGCTGGGCGTCGTCCTTCCCACCTTTAACGAGCGCGGCAACCTGCGCGGCATGGTCGAGCGGCTTGATCACGCGCTGGGCGCGATCACCTGGGAGGTGATCGTGGTCGATGACAACAGCCCCGACGGCACCGCCGACGAGGCACGCGCCATCGCCCAGGACGATCCGCGCGTGCGGGTGATCCAGCGGATCGGGCGGCGCGGGCTTTCATCGGCGGCGATCGAGGGGATGTGCGCCACCGCCGCCCCGGTGGTGGCGGTGATGGACGCCGATCACCAGCACGATCCCGCGCTGCTGGTGCCGATGCTGGAAGCGATCGAGAGCGGCGAGCACGACCTTGCCTATGCCAGCCGCTTTGCCGAGGGTGCCAGCACCGAGGAATGGGGCAGGCCCGACCGGGTCAAGGCTTCCAACCTGGCCAACCGCATCGCCAACAAGGTCACCGGGGTTGAGCTGAGCGACCCGATGAGCGGCTTCTTCATGCTGCGCACCGAAACCCTGCGGGCCGACGCGCACCGGCTTTCGGGAGTGGGGTTCAAGATCCTGCTCGATATTCTCGCCACGGTCGAAACGCCGCTTCGGATCAAGGAAGTGCCGATGAACTTCGCCGCCCGCGCCGAGGGTGAAAGCAAGCTCGATCGCACGGTGGTGTTCGAATTCCTCGTCGGACTCTACGACAAGTGGCTGGGGCGCTGGATTCCCACGCGCTTTGCGCTGTTCGGCACGATCGGCGGCATGGGGGTGGTGGTGCACATGGCCGTGCTGGCTGTGGTGCTTAACCTGTTCGGGGCCAAATTTCTGGTTACCCACTATCCCAAGGAAGCCGCCTTCATCGTTGGCCAGACCACCGCGGCGGTGGTGGCGATGACCTTCAACTTCGTTCTCAACAACGAGCTGACCTATGCCGACAAGCGCCTGCGCGGCTTTCTGCCGCTGTGCACCGGCTGGGCCCGTTTCGCGCTGACCTGCTCGTTCGGCCTGCTCGCCCACAGCGGCGCCGCCCCCGCGCTGGTGAGGCTGGGCTTCCACGAATACCCCGCCGCGATCGTCGGGATCGTGCTGGGTTCGGTGTGGAACTTCGCGCTGTCGAGCAAGTTCGTGTGGGGCAAGTATTGAGCCAGGTTGCGGTCGCGAGCGCGGACGGTATGATTTCCGCGAGAAATCCCGTCGAAGGACTCCCCGATGCGCCTGCCGCTTGCTGCTGCCCTTGGCCTGATGACCGTGCCGGGAACCGCCTTGGCCGAGGATGATCCGCATGTCTGGCTGGAAGAGTGGAACTCGCCCAAGGTCGATGCGTGGATTGCCGAACACAATGGCGCCACCGAAAAGCGGCTGACCGCCGATCCGCGCTATCAGGCGCTCAGCGCCGAGGCCCTGGCGATCATGGGGGCCAAGGATCGCATCGCCATGCCGGGGCTTTCGGGCGCGGCGGTGACCAATTTCTGGCAGGACGAGCAGCACCTGCGCGGGATCTGGCGCAAGACCACGCTGGCCGACTATGGCAGGGCCGAACCGGCGTGGCAGACGGTGCTCGATGTCGATGCCCTGGGCAAGGCCGAGGGCAAGTCGCTCGTGTGGAAGGGCGCAAACTGCCTGCCGCCGGAAGAGACCCGCTGTCTGGTTTCGCTGTCGATTGGCGGCGAGGACGCCACCGAGGTGCGCGAATTCGATCTGGCCGCCGGGAAGCTCGTGGACGGCGGCTTTGTCCTGCCGCGCTCGATCCAGTGGCTGAGCTGGGAAGACCAGGACACGCTGCTGGTTTCGACCAACTGGAGCGGGGATGACCTGACCGCCTCGGGCTATCCCTACATCGTCAAGCGCGTGCGGCGCGGGCAGGCGCTGGCCGATGCGCAGGAGGTGTTCCGCGGCACCAAGGAGGATCTGGGCGCGGGGGCTTCGGTGCTGATCGACGGAGCGGGCAACCGGCTGACAACGATCCAGCTTTCGCGCGATTTCTATCACACGCAGGTGCTGGTTCCCACCGCCGCCGGGGGGCTGACCCGGCTGGCGATCCCCGAAAAGGCGAGCATTTCCGGGATGGTCGCGGGGCGGGTGCTGATCAAGCTCGACGAGGACTGGGCGGTGGCCGGAAAGAGCTTCGGGGCCGGTTCGCTGGTCGCGCTCGATCGCGCTGCGCTGCTTGCCGATCCGGCCAGGCTTGCGCCCGTGCTGGTCTGGGCGCCGGGGCCGCGCGAAAGCCTTGAACAGGTTGCGGTGACCCGCGACCGGGTGGTGCTGGTGACGATCGACAACGTGCGCGGCCGGGCCTGGTCGCTGGCCCCGGCCAAGGGCGGCGCCTGGAAGACCCGGCGGATCGCCTTGCCCGACAACATGGCGCTGGGCGTTGTCACCACCCGGCTGACCGACAACACCCTGTTTCTCAACGCCGAGGGCTTTCTTTCCCCGACCACGCTCTATCTTGCCGATGCGGCAAAGGGCAGCGCCCGTCCGGCCAAGAGCCTGCCCGCGCGCTTCGATGCCTCGCGCCACATCGTGGAGCAGTTCGAGGCCACCTCGGCCGACGGCACCCGGATTCCCTACTTCGTGGTCCGGCCCAGGGATGCCCGGTTCGACGGATCGACCCCGACCCTGCTCAATGCCTACGGCGGGTTCCAGGTTAGCCGTACCCCGTTCTATTCGGGCACCCTGGGCAAGAACTGGCTGGAACGCGGCGGGGCCTATGTGCTGGCCAATATTCGCGGCGGGGGCGAATTCGGCCCCGCCTGGCACGAGGCGGCGCTGCGCACCAACCGCCAGCGCGCCTACGACGATTTCGCTGCGGTGGCGCGCGATCTGATCGCCCGCAAGCTGACCTCGCCCCGGCGGCTGGGGATCTTCGGCGGATCGAACGGGGGGCTGCTGATGGGCGTGGCGATGACCCAGAACCCCGATCTCTATCACGCAGTCTCGATCGAGGTGCCGCTGCTCGACATGCTGCGGATCGGCAAGATCGCGCGCGGTGCCTCGTGGCAGGGCGAATACGGCGATCCCGACAAGGAACCGGATATCCGCGCCTTCTGGCAAAAGGTCTCGCCCTATCACGCGCTGCGCGCCGGGGTGGCCTATCCCGAACCCTATATCTTCACCACCACCCGCGACGACCGGGTTGGCCCGCAGCATGCGCGCAAGTTCGCCGCGCGGATGGAAGAGCTGGGGCTGCCCTATTATTTCTATGAGAACACCGAGGGCGGGCACGGTTCGGGCGCCGATATCAAGCAATCCGCCCACACCGCGGCGCTGCGGATGGTCTATTTCATCCAGAAACTGATGGACTGACCGGGCGTTAGCGCCAGCTTGCCAGCCACATCCAGTGTTCGAAACTGGCGCGGCCGTCGTGGAGCGGCGCGGCCGAAAGGATCGGGTAGAACCAGGCGAACAGCACCGCGCTTGCCACCAGCGAGGCCGGGGCCAGCCAGCGCCAGCGGCCGCGCGTGTGCCACAGCTCTTCCAGCGCCAGCGCCAGCATGCCCATCAGGAAGGCGCCGGGCAGCAGGTAATGGTAATAGAACTGGATCGGCTTGCCCGAGACCGCCCACATGCCCAGGCTGACCGCATAGAGCACCAGCAGTGCCAGCGCATCGCGGCGCCGGCGCATGATCCCGGCCCAGCCCGCCCAGACCAGCGCGGGCAGCCCGGCGAGCATGGTGAAGGGATTGCCGATCATCAGGATCCCGCGCTGAACCCCGTCAACCTCCTTGTAGAGATACCAGATCGCGCGGACATTCCCGATCCATTCGTACCACACCGAACGATAGGGATGGAGCTTCTTCACGCTGTCCTGAAGCTGGAGCATGTAGCGTTGCCAGCCGAGCGGATCGAACGGATCGACCGCGCCGGTGGCATAGTGAAAGGCCGGCCAGAAGGTCAGCCAATAGACCGCCAGCGGCACCAGGCCGAGCCATAGCGCGGCTTCGGCCAGGCTGATCCCCGGCACCGGTCCGCCCCCGCGCGCGGTGAGAAAGCGCACCCCGTTGTCGCGCAGCTTGAGGACAAGGAACAGCAGCCCGGGCAGCATCGCGGCAGGGGCGATCGACCACTTGGTGCCCAGCGCCAGCCCGAAGGCCAGCCCGGCGAGCGCCAGCCGCCAGCGGCCCTGCCGGGGCAGACGGATCGCGGCGGCGACCTGCCACAGCCCCACCATGCCGAGCCCGGCCATGACCATATCGAGCATGGCGATCCGGCTCTGCACGAACCACATGAAATCGGTTGCCAGCAGGAAGGTCGCGGCGATGGTCGCCGCGCGGCGTCCGCTGGCGAACCAGACCAGCCGCGAAAAGGCAAACAGCCCGAGCGCGCCCGACAGGGCCGAGGGTATGCGCCAGTAGAGCGGCTGGTCTCCCAGCAGCCGCATTGCCGCGGCAATCGCCTCCTTGCCCAGCATCGGGTGTTCGGGATTGGCGCGCACGCCCTCCAGCAGCTTGCGCGCCGCGTTCACATAGTGAAGCTCGTCGAAATAGATCTGCGAGGGGATTCCCAGCCGCCACCAGGCCAGCGCCAGGAACGACACCGCGATCGTCGCGCACCAGTCGGCGGGATCCTGCTGCGGAGTGAAGCGGGGCTGCATCGCGCCGGATTTACGGGGCGGCGAAGGCAAGCGCAACGGCCTTGCACAGGCGGCAAGCCGACCTTAGAGCCGCTGGCACCATGAAACGCACCACAGGCAGAGACCGCTCGATCACCCGCACCTGGCACCCGGCCACCCAGGCCGTGCGCGCGGGCACCTGGCGCAGCGAACAGGGCGAAACCAGCGAGGCCATCTTCATGACCTCGGGCTATGCCTATGACGACGCGGAAACGGCCGCCGCGCGCTTCCGCGGCGAAGATCCGGGGATGACCTATTCGCGGCTGCAAAACCCCACGGTGGCGATGCTGGAGGAGCGGATCGCGCTGATGGACGGGGCCGAGGCCTGCCGGGTCCAGTCCTCGGGCATGGCGGCGATGACCGCCGCGCTGCTCTGCCAGCTCAGCCAGGGCGATCATGTGGTCGCGGCCAAGGCTGCCTTCGGTTCGTGCCGCTGGCTGGTCGACCAGCTGTTCCCGCGCTTCGGGATCGAGGGGACCACGATCGACGCCTGGGACAACGCCCAGTGGGAAGCCGCGATCCGCCCGAACACCAGGGTGTTCTTCTTCGAGACCCCGGCCAACCCGACGATGGACATCGTCGACATGAAGTTCGTCTGCGATCTGGCTCGGCGCCACGGCATCGTCACCGTGGTCGACAACGCCTTTGCCACCCCGGCCTTGCAGCGCCCGATCGAATGGGGCGCGGATGTGGTGGCCTATTCCGCTACCAAGCTGATGGACGGGCAGGGCCGGGTGCTGGCCGGCGCGGTTTCGGGCAGCGCCGAATTCATCAACGACAAGCTGCTGCCGTTCCAGCGCAACACCGGGCCCAACCTTTCGCCGTTCAACGCCTGGGTGGTGCTGAAGGGACTGGAAACGCTTGACCTGCGTGTGAAAAGACAGAGCGAAAACTCTGTGCTGGTTGGGAAATTCCTGGAAGGACGGGTGCCGCGGATCAACCATCCGGGGCTTGCCAGCCATCCCCAGCACAACCTTGCCATGCAGCAGATGGACGCCTGCGGCTCGATCTTCAGTTTCGAGGTGGAAGACCGCGCCCAGGCCTTTGCCCTGCTCAACGCGCTGAGCCTGATCGACATCTCGAACAACATCGGGGATTCGCGATCGTTGATGTGCCACAATGCCTCGACCACGCACTATTCGGTCAGCGCCGAGGCGCGCGAGGAAATGGGCGTGCGCGAAGGCATGTTGCGGCTCAACGTCGGGCTGGAAGATCCGCGCGACCTGATCGAGGATCTCGACCAGGCGCTGAAGGCGGTGGGGCTCTAACCCGCCTTGGCTTTCAGCGCCGCGAGGTTCTTCAGCCGCGGCGCGACCATCGGGATGGTCAGCATGGTGCTGCCAACAGCGGCCAGCAGCAGCGCGGTGAAGGCGCCGCTGGTGACGATCTGCTTGTCGAACAGCACGTTGACGAAGATGATCATGATCAGCGCCTTGGTCTGAAGCAGCCAGCCGATCGTCCAGGCCTCGCCCTTGCCCCAACCGAGCAGCCTTCCGGCAAGGCCGATCCCCGCCAGCTTGCCCGCGATCATCGCCGCCAGCAGCAAGGCGGCGGCGGCAAAGGCGGCGTATCCGCCCATTTCCCAGCTGGTCCTGAGGCCGGTGGAAAGGAAGAACACCGGCATGAAAGCCAGCAGCACGGTATCGCGAAAACGGTCGATCGCCTCGATCCCGAACCAGTCGGCATCGAGCGCCGCCCCGGCCAGAAACGCGCCGACCATGAAATGCAGCCCCGACCAGTCGGCCAGGTAGCCGCAGGCCGCCAGCCAGACCAGCGCGACATACCAACGATCGCGCGCCGGGATCGCGGCGATCAATTTGCGCACCAGCACCACTGCCAGGGCAAATCCGATCAGGAATCCAAGCTGGCGTGTAACCCGTTCCCAATCGAGCAGGATCAGCGCCAGCACGCCCCAGATCGCCACGTCATCAAGGCTGGCATAGCGTAGGATCCGCTGGCCCAGCGGGGTGCGCAGGATTTCCAGCTTTTGCATGAACAGCACCAGGATCGGGAGTGCCGTAACCGCACAGGCCATGCCCGTTCCGGCGACGAACTGCCATTCACGGCCTTCCGGCCCGATCCACAGGGCGGCAGGGCTGACCTTGAGCAGCACCAGCGCCGCGCCCGCGCCCAGCAGCAAAGGCACGCCAAGCGCCAGGCCGGCGGTCAACCCGGTTTCGCCGCGCCACTTCCAGGCCTGCCTGAGATCGAGCTCGAGCCCGGCGACGAAAACGAACAGCATCACCGCCCACCAGGCGATGCCGTTGAGCGACCCGATCACCTGCGGTGTGAAGATCGTGGTGTAATAGGTTGGAAACATTGCGCCGAGTACACCCGGACCGAGCAGGATCCCGCCCACGATCTGGACCACCACCAACGGCGCCCAATAGTCCGTGCGCCCTAGCCGCCAGACCGCCCAGGGCAGGGCAAAGATCACGATCAGCGCGAGCAGGAACAGCTCGCTTGCGGGCGGGGCATTGTGCATCGCGGCGGGGATTAGCAACGGCCCGCCGCGCAGCCAAGCCCACAGGTGGATTTGGCCGCACCGCGCCATTGTCGCACGGCTCGTCAGTCGCTACCTTGGCGCCATGAAAGAGCTGTTCCAGCACGCTGCCATCACCGAGGGGATTACCGTGCGGGTCGCGGTGAATTTCCTGCCCGAGCAATCGGCGATCGAGGCGGGCAAGTGGTTCTGGGTCTATCACATCCGGATCGAGAACGGCTCGGACGAGACCGTACAGCTGCTCACCCGCCACTGGCGGATCACAGACGGGCGCGGAATGGTCAATCTGGTCGAGGGTGAGGGCGTGGTGGGCGAGCAGCCGGTGCTGCACCCCGGCCAGAGCCACGACTATGTCTCGGGCTGCCCCTTGACCACCCCGATGGGCGCGATGCAGGGCCATTATGGCTTCCGCCGGGAAGACGGCAGCCGCTTCGAGGTTGCGATCCCGCACTTCCCGCTCGCTGCTCCCGCGACGGCAGGGTGATTACCCGATGAAGCGCACGCTCCTGCCGCTCAACGCCTTGCGCGTGTTCGACGCCGCCGCCCGGCACCTGTCGTTCACCCGCGCCGCAGACGAACTGGCGGTGACACCCGCGGCTGTCGGCCAGCAGATCCGCGCGCTGGAAGATGCGCTGGGCGTGGTGCTGTTTCGCCGCACCCCCAAGGGGCTGGAGCTGACCGACGAGGCCAACGCCGGGCTTGAGGCGCTGCGGATCGGCTTTCTCCATTTCGAGGACGCGGTTCGGGCGATGCAGGAGGGTCAGTCGAGCCTGGTCTATACCATCGCCTGCCCGCGCGATTTTTTCGCCACCTGGCTGGCGCCGCGTCTCGCCGCGTTTCGCGCCGCCAATCCCGAGGTGCGGATCAACCTGGTGCCCGATGCCGGGGTCGATTTCACCGAAGCCAACCTCGATCTGGCGGTGCGCTGGGCCGAAGGGCCGGGCGATCTCGAGGGCGCGGCGCTGGGCGATCCAAGCCGGGTGACAGTGGGCGAGGGGCCGTGGATTGCCTGGCCCGGCGATCCCAACCCCGGCGGATCGAATACCGAGGGTGCCCCGCTCAGCGTCGGCGATGCCGGGCAGGCACTGGCCGCCGCGCGCAGCGGTCTGGGCCGCGCGCGAATCCCCGCGTTGTTGCTCGACAACGACGATCCGGGCGAGCGCGAACCCTGCCGCCGTGCCTACTGGCTGGTCGCCCCGCTGCCGCAGTGGCGGCAAAAGAAGGTCAAGGCGCTGGTGGCGTTTCTGACCAGGGGCTAGGGGCCGACCACCACCTCGCCGCGGGCCATCACGAATTTCATCGTCTTGAGCACCCGCACGTCGGCCAGCGGATCGCCGTCGACCGCGATGATATCGGCGGATTTGCCCACCTCGATCGTGCCGGTTTCCTTACCCAGGCCGAGCAGTTCGGCGGCGTTGACTGTGGCGGCCTTGATCGCTTCGGCGGGGGGCATGCCGAATTTGACCAGCAGTTCGAACTCGTCGGCATTGCGGCCGTGCTTGGAAACCCCGGCATCGGTGCCGTAGGCGATCCGCACCCCCAGCGGATAGGCGATCCGCAGCGATTTGCCGGTGATGCCGATGCGCCAGTCGATCTGGGCCCGCACCGCCGGGGAATAGGCATTGGGATTGGCCGCGAGCCGCTCGATATAGCCGTTCACCGTGCTCAGCGTGGGGACATAGAAGGTGCCGTTCTTGGCCATCATCCGCGCGGCTTCCTCATCGATCATCGTGCCGTGCTCGATCGAATCCGCACCCAGCCGCACCGCCAGCTTGATCCCATCGAGCCCGTGGGCATGGACCGCAACCTTGCGGCCATAGGCATGGGCGGTATCGATCAGCGCGCGCGCCTCGTCCTCGAACATACGGGTGGCAAGCCCGGTACCCGAATTGACCCCGCCGGTGGTGGCAATCTTGATCACGTCGGCCCCGCGCCCGACCTGACGGCGCACCGCGCGGCGGCAATCGTCAACCCCGTCGCACAGGTTCTCGGTCCCGATCAGCGGCTCGACCTCTTCGGCAAGACCGACCCGGCCGTCCATGTGCCCACCGGTGGTGGAGATCGATTCGCCCGCATCGACGATTCGCGGACCCTGCACCCAGCCGCGCCGGACTGCCTCGCGCAGAGCCAGCACCTTGCCGTGTTCGTCGCCCAGGTTGCGCACCGTGGTGAAGCCCGCGCGGAGCGTCTTGGTGGCATTCCAGTAGGTCTCGTAGCTCGCCAGCGGCAGACTGTCGGTCATCGCCGCGGCCAGGCCCTCGTTCCCGGCCCGGTCCGAGGACAGGTGGGTATGACTGTCGATCAGCCCGGGCAGCACGGTGCGCGTGCGAAGATCGATGGTCGCGGCCCCGGCCGGCGCGGGCTGGAAGCCATCGTGCACCGCCACGATCCGCCCGTCCTGCACCACGATCGTGCTCGCCTCGCGTGGCGGCTGGCCCGGCACCGCGATCAGGCGTCCTGCATGGATCCAGGTCTGCGTCGAAACCGGCCCTTGCGCCGCGGAGGCCTGGGCGAGGGCGGTGGGCGCGGCCAGCGCCGCGCACGA
>JAKOWQ010000214.1 GCA_029781465.1 Pseudomonadota bacterium | reverse complement strand
CCCGAGTTGATCGAGGCGTCGGTCTGGATGTAGTGATCGTAGGCGCCGGTCCCGGTGTTGCGGTTGACCGAGGAGATGATTCCCGAAGTAACCGATCCGCCGAGGCCAAAGGGATTGCCGATCGCGATCACCCAGTCACCCGCGCGGGACTTGCTGGACTGGCCGAAGCGGACATAGGGCAGGGGCCGATCGGCCTGGATCTTGAGCACCGCGATATCCGATTCGGGATCGCTGCCAACGATCGTGGCATCGTATTGGCGCCCATCCGCCAGTTTGACCGAAACCGCGTCGGCCTGGTTTTCCCGGTCGAGGCTGATCACGTGAAAGTTGGTGACGATATAGCCATCAGGCGAGATCACGAAGCCCGAGCCAAGCGCCTCGGCCTGGCGGGTCTGGCTGCCTCCGGGCATCTGGAACATCTGTCCAAAGGGTGTGCCGGCAAGGGGGCTTGCGGTCTTGACCGTGATTTTCTGGCGCACCGAGATGTTGACCACGGCGGGCTGCAATTGCTGGGTCAGGTCGGCGAAGCTGGCCGGCGCACCCTGGCGCGGGGTTATCGCCTCGATCTGTTGCTGGTCGTTCTGGGCGACCTGGGCACCGGCGGGAAGGCCGGTAACAAGTGACAGTGCGGCACCACCAAGCAGCAGGGCCGAAGTTACTCCATAGGCATATCGCACGGGATAAAGTTCCTCTTGTTGTACCTTGCGTCGTGGCGCCATGCGCCAGATTTTCCCCTGTCCCGATTCACTCCGCCGGGCATTAACGGGGTTTGAACGGTTCACCCGCCGCCTGTCTAGCGCTGAGCGGCGCTGCCGGGCGACAGAATCACCGTTGTCTTGCCCTTCTGGTTCTTGTCGGCGGAAATCTTCTCGAATGTCGCCATGCGGCGGTAGAAATCGTAGAACTCGGGATCGCGCCCGGCGCTTTCGCCGATGATCCGCGCGGCTTCGACTTCGGTTTCCGAGCGGATCTGTGCCGCTTCGCGCACGCCGGCGTCACCGATCTCCCCGGCAAGCTGTTCGCGCGCCTGCTGCATCCGGTCATAGGTCGCGGACAGGGTTCCGGCCCCCAGCACGGTGCGGCGGACCCGTAGATCGACCACCTGCACCCCATAGGCGCGGGCTTTGCCATCGAGCGCAGCGGCAATCCGCTTCCATGCCCCGCTTCCCCCGGGGAGCGGAACCTCGGCCGCCGCCAGACGGCCGAATTCGGCCTGGATCAGCGGGGCCAGCAAGGCTTCGAGTTCCGGAGCGATCCGATCCTGGTTGCCGATCCGGCCTATCAGCCGGACCGGATCGATGATCCGGTAGCGCCCGGCGAAATCGAGATGCAGTTTCGCGCCGTCGGCCGTTTCGACCGCCTTGTCGTTCGCTTCGAAGCCGACCAGCGTGCGATCGAGCATCACCACGCGTTCGATCACCGGCCAGTGGAACACCAGCCCGGCCCCGCTTCCGGGTTTGCGGCCGGGTGAAAAGCGGTTGACGACGCCGACCGCCTGATCGCCCTTCAACACCACCGCCTGATGGGTTTCATCGACCTGCGAAACCGAAGACACCCCCAGCACGACCGCGATCGCGGCAAGCGGCAACAGGGCCAGGCGCAGTCGCGCGGCAAGGTTCATCCTATTGCCCTCCCGCTGGCGAGGCCGCTGGCTGGGGAAGGTCCGGCTGAACCACCGGCCCGGCCACGTTGATGCTGGCCTGGGCGCCGCTCACCACCACCTGACCGGCATTGGCGGTGAGCTGCTCCATGGTCTGGTAGTACATCCGCGTGCGCGTGGCCTGCGGCGCGGCGCGATACTGGGCATAGGCGGCGTCGAACTCGGCGGCTTCGACCTGGGCGTTTGCCAGGGTGTTTGCGGCCCATTTCTCGGCCCCCTCGCGGGCCTTGCGGGCGCTGTCGCGGGCATTGGCGATCTTGAGGAAGGCATCGGCCAGCTTGCCCGGCGGATCGGCCTTGGTGATCTCCACACCCTCGATCCTGACCCCGGCATGCCAGGCGTCGAGCACGGCCTGCATCCGCTGACGAACACGATCGGCAACTTCCCCCCGGCGCGAACCATCCCACAGCGGGTCAAACCGGGCTTCCGCCGCTCCGGCGCGCATTTCGGCTTCGGCGAGATCGCGGATTGCCAGCTCCGGATCCTTGATTCCAAAGGCGAAGGCCGAAAGGTCGGTGATCCGCCAACGCACCTGAAACGCCAGGTCGATCAATTCGCCGTCGCGGGTCAGCATCAGGGTCTCGCCGGGTTTTTCGGGCATTGCCAGGGGCCGGATCTGACTCACCTGGAAAACCTGGACCTGCTCGAACGGCCAGGGCAGGGTAACTGTCAGCCCCGGCCCCGTGGTGCGATGGTAGCGACCGAGCCGGGCTACCACGCCTTCTTCGCCATCGCCCAGCACGTGGAACGACGTGGCAAGCATCGCGCCTGCCAGCACCGCCGCCACGATCCAGCCGATCAGGCCGCGGCGCAGCGGCGCGGAGCCAAGCGCGGCGCGCGCGGCGCTGCGCGAGCGGAAGATGTCGTCGATATGCGCCGAACGGCGCTGGGCCGGAGCGTCCCCTTCGGCTTGCCAGGGGCTGCGCGTCTCGGAAGGCTGGGCAGCGGGCGCGCTCCCCGGCGCTGCTTCTTCTTCGCCCTCCTTGCCGTCCCAAGGGCCCTTGCCTTTGCTCATTGCCCGCGCCCTTCCCGGGATGGTGTGCGAAATCCTCTCATAGCTTGCACTATAGGTGCGCCTTGCCCACAAAAACAGTGTTTCGGGGAGCTTTTTCCTTGCTAGGGGCAATGCGATGATTGCGGAGCAACGATGACCGACCCCGAACAGACCCTGCGTGACAGTCTTCCCCCCCAGGCGCTGGCGCGCCTGCAATCGCTGCGGCTGAGCGATGCCGGGGTGGCGATTGCGGTGCTCGACGTGTCCGGTTTTGACGCGGTCGAGCGCGAACGGCTTGAGCAGGCGGTCAAGGCCACGCTGATCGGCCAGCCGGGGGTCAGCGAGGTTCGCGTTGCGCTTACCGCCGACAAGGTGCGGCGGCGGATCGTTGCGGTGGGCTCGGGCAAGGGCGGGGTCGGCAAGTCCACCGTCTCGGCCAATCTGGCGGTGGCGCTGGCCCGGATGGGGCGCAAGGTCGGGCTGGTCGATGCCGATATCTATGGTCCTTCGCAGCCACGGCTGCTGGGCAATGAGGGCGCACGGCCCGCCGCCCAGGGCGACAAGCTGATCCCGGTGCCGAGCAAGTGGGGGGTCCCGGTGCTGTCGATGGGGCACCTGATTGCGCCCGACAAGGCGATCGCCTGGCGCGGGCCGATGGCCAGCAATGCGCTGGGCCAGCTGATCGATGCCGATTGGGGCGCGGCCGAGGTGCTGATCGTCGATCTGCCGCCGGGCACCGGCGATGTCCAGCTGACCATGTTGCAACGCTACAAGCCGGCCGGAGCGGTGATCGTCTCCACCCCGCAGGATCTCGCGTTGATCGACGCGCGCCGCGCGATCCAGCTGTTCGAGGTGGGCGAGGTTCCGGTGATCGGACTGGTCGAGAACATGGCCGGCTATGCCTGTCCGCACTGCGGCGAAGTATCCGATCCTTTCGGACAGGGCGGCGCAGAGGCCGCTGCGGCCGATCTGGGGCAAGCCTTCCTTGGCCGCATTCCGCTCGATCTCGAAATCCGCAAGGCAAGCGACGCGGGAACGCCGCCCGCTGCGGGCGATGGGGCCCAGTCCGAAGCCTTTGCCGCGATTGCCCGGCGCATCGCCACCTGGCTGGACAACGCCTGATGCCGCTCAGCCGGCGCGCGGTTTTGCTGGGCGCGGGCGCCGCGGGTGGGCTGATCCTGGCCTGGTCGCTGACCCCGCGCCGCTTCGCGCCGCCGTTGGCGCCCGGTCCGGGCGAATATGCCTTCGATGCCTGGCTCAAGATCGGCACGGACGGGGTGGTCAGCGTGGCCGTGCCCGATTGCGAGATGGGCCAGGGCATATCGACCCTGCTGGCCCAGATTGTCGCCTATGAGCTTGGGGCGGATTGGCGGCAGGTCGCGATCGAGCCCGCGCCGGTCAGCGGGGCCTATGCCAATGCGCCGCTTGCCGCGCACTGGTCGCGGCTGTGGATGCCGCTGCTGCCAGCTCTGGCCGATGCCCCGGATGCCACGCTGGCGCGGCGCTTTGCCGAAAGCGAGAGCTTCATGGTCACCGCGGCGGGCACATCGCTGATCGCGCATGAGGCTCCGGCGCGGGCGGCGGCGGCGAGCGCCAGGGCGATGCTGTGCCAGGCGGCGGCGGCGCGCTGGGGCGTCGCCTGGGAAGAATGCGAGGCGCAGGGCGGCTTTGTATTGCATGACAAGCAGCGCGCGAGCTTCGCCGCGCTGGTCGAGGATGCGGCGGCGCTCTCTCCGCCCGACCCGCCGGTGCTGCGCGCGCTTCCCCCCGCAGAGCGTCCGTCCGAATTCCCGCCGGGTGCCAGGCTGGCATATCCCCGGCTCGATCTGCCCGCCAAGGTCGATGGCAGCGCCACCTTTGCCGCCGATGTGCGCCTGCCCGACATGGTCTTCGCCGCGATCCGCAACGCGCCGATTGGCGATGCCGCGCTCGGGCAATGGGATGGCGCCGCCGCCAAAGCGGTCGACGGACTGGTCAAGCTGGTGCCGGGGAAAGGCTGGCTTGCGGCGGTCGCAACCAACTGGTGGGCCGCCGAGCGCGCGCTGGGCCTGGTCGCGCCCCGTTTCAAAACCGCCAACCGCGCCGAAACCGCCGTGATCGAGGCGGCGCTGCGCCACGCGCTGCGCTGGAGCAAGGGGGAAGCCGTGTTCAGCGCCGGCGATCCCGGCGAATGGCTGGTCGGCAAGTACGAGCATGCATCGCAATACCGCATCGCCCCGGCCCAGCCGGCCCCGCTTGAGACCGCCAGCGTAACCGCGCGGTTCGCCGGGGGCAGGCTTGAGCTGTGGCTCGCCAGCCAGGCACCGCAGGCCGCGCGGCAGGCAGTCGCCACGGCACTGGGGATCGCTTCGGAGCGGGTCATGCTCTATCCGGTTCCGGCAGGCGGGAGCTTCGATGCCCGGCTCGACAATGACCATGCGGTAAAAGCCGCCCTGATCGCGCAGGAAATCGGGCGTCCGGTCCAGCTCATCTATTCGCGCTGGCAGGAGCAATTGACCGCGTTGCCGCGCCCGCCCGCGGCGGCCCTTCTGGGCGCCCGGACCGCGCCCGATGGCACGCTAGCCGCGCTCAAGGTGCGCATTGCCATGCCCGGGACCAGCACCGAAATGGGCGCACGGCTGATCGGCGGTACGCAGCGCCGCGATGCGCTGCGCGCGCAGAACCGGTTCGATCCGCTGTTCACCGAGGGCGCGGTGCCGCCCTATGCGATCGAGCACCTGCTGGTGGAACACGTTCCCGTCCAGACCGGCCTTCCGACCGGACCCGTGCGCGGCAACGGCGCGGCGCTGGGCTGCTTTCTGGTCGAAACCTTCATCGACGATCTCGCCCAGCGCTCGGGGCGCGAGCCTCTGTCCTACCGGATGGCCATGCTCGGCCAGGAGCCGCAGCTCGCCGCAGTGCTGCAGCGCGCCGCGACCTTGGCGCAGTGGGGCGGCGGCCAGGGCGGCACCGGGCAGGGCCTCGCCTGCCACCGCATGACCGTGGCGGAGCGGCAGGGACGGATCGCGGTGGTGGCCTCGGCCCGGCGCGACGAGCAGGGGATCCGGGTCGACAAGCTCACCGCTGTGCTCAATATCGGGCGGGTCATCAAC
>JAKOWQ010000206.1 GCA_029781465.1 Pseudomonadota bacterium | reverse complement strand
GTTATGGCGCGGTCAGGATCGCGGAGGATGCGCTGGGGCTGCTTGCGCCCGAGGCGGAGCGCAAGACCTATCTGGGTTATTCGGATGCCGGAACCTTGCTGGGCGGGCTCTACCGGGGGCGGATCGGCCGGCAGGTCCACGCGCCGATGCCGGGCGACATCCGCCGCGATGGCGGTGAGGAGGCAGTGCGGCGCACCCTGGCGTTCCTGTGCGGCGATCACTCCGGGCTGGAACCCGCGCCGGATCGGCACCCGGTGGCGGCGTTCAACCTGATGACGCTGGCCATGCTTTGCGGCACCCCGCTGATGCCGGGGCTGGCGGGCCATGTGGTGATGGTCGAGGAAGTCAGCGAATACCTCTACGCGGTTGACCGGCTGTTCTTCCATGTCACCGCGCATCTGGGCGGCGCGGCGGGACTGCGGCTGGGGCGGATCAGTCAGGTGCCGGAAAACGATCGCCCGTTCGGCCAAGATGCAGAGGAAATCGCTCGCTTCTGGTGCGATCGCCACGCGATTCCCTTCCTGGGCCGGGCCGATATCGGCCACGATGCTGCCAACAGGATCGTACCCTTCGGGCTTGCGTGAAGCGCGGCGCGGCAATAACCGCGCCTGCAAATCAGGAGGGAAGAAATGCGAGCATTCGTTTTTCCGGGGCAGGGCAGCCAGAAGGTCGGGATGGGCGTGGACCTGGCCGAAGCCAGCGCGGTTGCCCGCGAAGTATTCGAGGAGGTCGACGATGCGCTCGGGCAGAAGCTTTCCGCAATCATGCGCGAAGGGCCTGACGATGTCCTGACCCTGACCGAAAATGCCCAGCCGGCGATCATGGCCAATGCCATAGCGGTGCTGCGGGTGCTGGAAAAGGAAGGCGGTGTCGCGCTGGCCGACAAGTGCGATTTCGTCGCCGGGCACAGCCTGGGTGAATACACCGCGTTGTGCGCTGCGGGGGCCTTCAGTCTGGCCGATACCGCGCGGCTGCTCAAGCTGCGCGGGCAAGCGATGCAGGCCGCCGTGCCGGTGGGCGTGGGGGCGATGTGCGCGCTGCTCGGCGCCGATATCGACAAGGCGCAAAAGCTGGCCGATGCCGCCGCCGAAGGGGATGTCTGCACCGTTGCCAATGACAACGATCCCGGTCAGGTCGTGCTTTCCGGGCACAAGGCGGCGATCGAGCGTGCCGTGGCCATGGTCAAGGAGTTCGAGATCAAGCGCGGGGTGTTGCTGCCGGTATCGGCGCCGTTCCATTGCCCGCTGATGCAAGGCGCCGCCGATGCGATGGCCGAAGCGCTAGGCAAGACCCCGCCGGGTCCGCTGCGGGTGCCGCTGTTCGCCAACGTTACCGCCAGCATGGTCAGTGATCCGGCCGAGGTCTCGCGGCTACTGGTCGAACAGGTCTGCGGGCGGGTGCGCTGGCGCGAAAGCGTGATCGCGATGCAAGCGGCCGGGGTGGACAGCTTCGTCGAACTGGGCGGCAAGGTGCTCGGCCCGATGATCGGCCGCAGTGTCGCCGACGTATCGGTTGTCAGCGTAGTTGGCATGGCCGATATTGAAGCGCTAGCCAAGGAGCTTTGAGCAATGGAACACCGCCTTTTCGACCTCTCCGGAATGACCGCCCTCGTCACCGGCGCCGCCGGGGGGATAGGTTCGGCGATCAGCCACGCCCTTGCGCGGCAGGGCGCCCGGCTGGCGCTGTCGGGCACCAATCCGGCCAAGCTGCGGGCCTTTCGCGAGGAGCTGAACGACACCTATGGTCACGACCATGTCGAGATCACCTGCGATCTTTCCAACGCCGAACAGGTCGAGCATCTGGTGCCCGCGACGGTCGATACGCTCGGCAAGATCGACATTCTGGTCAACAACGCCGGGATCACCCGCGACAACCTCGCCATGCGGATGAAGGACGAGGAATGGGACGCGGTGATCCGGGTCAACCTCGAAGCCGCGTTCCGGCTGATGCGCGCTGCCTGCAAGCCGATGATGAAGGCCCGCCACGGACGCATCATTACCATCACCAGCGTGGTCGGAGCGACCGGCAATCCAGGGCAGGTCAACTATGCCGCAGCCAAGGCCGGGCTGGTGGGGATGTCAAAATCGCTCGGGCAGGAAGTGGCGAGCCGCGGGATCACCGTGAACTGTGTTGCTCCCGGTTTCATCCGCACCGCGATGACCGATGGGCTGCCCGATGCCCAGAAAGAGGCGCTCAACGCGCGCATCCCGATGGGCCGGATGGGCGAGGGCGAGGATATCGGTGCGGCCGTTGCCTACCTCGCCAGCAACGAGGCGGGCTATGTCACCGGGCAGACCCTGCACGTCAACGGCGGCATGGCGATGATCTCCTGAGCGGCTGGAAGATTGCCGCGCAAACCGCGCATTTATCCCCAGATTTGCCGGAAAACCGGCACTTCGGCCTTGCCGCCCGGGCTGCTCGCGTTAAGGAAGTGAGACCGGTTTGACGGCGCGCTGGCCGACACATGGTCGCGCGCCCACAGGGGACACGAGCTGACCATGAAGGCCACTATCGAACGCGCGACGCTCTTGAAGTGCCTGTCGCACGTCCAGTCTGTCGTCGAGCGCCGCAACACCATCCCGATCCTGTCCAACGTGCTGATCGAGGCCGCTGGCGACGGCACTGTCAGGGTCATGGCGACCGATCTCGATCTCCAGGTGGTCGAAACGCTGGGTGCGGTTTCGGTCGAGGCGCCGGGCGCGATCACGGTCTCGGCGCATCTACTGTTCGATATCGCCCGCAAGCTCCCCGATGGCAGCCAGGTCAGCCTGGAAACCGCGGACAATCGCATGACGGTGAAGGCCGGGCGCAGCCGGTTCAGCCTGCCCACGCTCCCGCGTGACGATTTCCCGATGATCGTCGAGGGCGATCTGCCCACCAGCTTCGAGATTTCGGCCGCCACCCTGGCCCAGCTGATCGATCGCACCCGCTTTGCGATCAGCACCGAGGAAACCCGCTATTACCTCAACGGCATCTTCTTCCACGTCACCGATGAAGACCTGAAGGCTGCGGCGACCGACGGGCACCGTCTGGCCCGCTTCACGATCAAGCGCCCCGATGGCGCCGAAGGCATGCCCGACGTGATCGTGCCGCGCAAATGCATCGCCGAGCTGCGCAAGCTGCTCGAAGAATCGCTCGATGCCAATGTGCTGGTCGATCTTTCGGCCAGCAAGGTGCGCTTCACCCTGGGCGGCGAAAACGGCGTGGTACTGACCAGCAAGCTGATCGACGGCACCTTCCCCGATTACAGCCGCGTGATCCCGACCGGCAACGACAAGCTGTTGAGGCTCGATCCCAAAAGCTTCTACGAAGGGGTCGATCGCGTCGCCACCATCGCCACCGAAAAGACCCGCGCGGTCAAGATGGCGCTGGAGAACGACAAGGTCACGCTTTCGGTCACCAGCCCGGACAACGGCACCGCCGCCGAGGAAGTTCCCGCCGATTACAGCGCACAGGGCTTCGAGATCGGCTTCAACGCCAATTACCTCAAGGATATCCTCGGCCAGATCGAGGGCGATACGGTCGAACTACACCTCGCCGACGCCGGCGCGCCGACGCTGATCCGCCAGGACGACAAGAGCCCCGCGCTCTACGTGCTGATGCCGATGCGGGTGTGATGGAAGGGCGGCGGCTTATTCCGCCGCCTCCAGCATTTCCGCCCGCTGCGGCCCGCGGATCAGGCCGCCCGGTGTCGCGCCGGTCCATTCTCCGTTCCGGAATGTCACCACGCCGTTCTTGATCGTGCAGTCATAGCCCTCGGCCCGTTGCAGCAGGCGCTTGCCCCCGGCGGGCAGATCGAAGGCCAGCCAGGGCTTGCCCAGCTTGACCGCGTCGAGATCGATGACGTTGAGATCGGCCAGATAGCCGGGCGCGATCACGCCGCGATCCTCAAGGCCATAGAGCCGGGCGGTGTCGCGGCACTGGCGCTTGACCGCGTTTTCAAGGCCGATTTTTCCGCCGCGCCGGCGATCACGCACCCAGTGCTGGAGCATGAAGGTGGGGCTGGCGGCATCGCAGATCGTGCCGCAATGGGCTCCGCCGTCGCTCAGCGAATTCACCGTATCGTCGCTGTTCTGCAGCGCTTCGAGGAAATCGAGGTTGCCGTCGGCATAGTTGAGGATCGGCAGATAGATGAAGCCCTTGCCCTCGTCGCGGCACAACAGGTCATAGGCATATTCGTCGCCCGAAACGCCGGCGGCTGCGGCGCGGGCCAGAATGCTGGCATCGGCACCCGGTTCGTAGTCGAAATCGGGGTCCATTTCGAACTGCATGTTCCAGCCGCCGCAGACTACCATGATCAGGCCCATGATGTCCTGATTGACCTGAGAGAAATCGTGCTGTTCTGCCAGCATCTGCGCCTTGAAGGCGGGATCGAGCAGCCTGGCCTTCTGCTGCTCCCACGGCAGTTCGGTAATCGTCTGCCAGCTTGGCTTGAGCCGGAAGGGGTGAACCGTGCCCTGCCAGGCCATGACGATGCCGTTGCCGCGCAGTGCGATCTGGGCGACGATGTTGGCGCCATTGTCATTCTCGGCGCGCATCGCCGAAATCTGTTCGTCAAGCGGCATCTCCTTGGCGATAGATTGCAGCGCGGCATAGGTGCAGGGCAAGCCGGTTTCGCGGCTGAGCGCGCCCATCCAGCCGAATTCGTCCCATTCGCGGCGCATGTCGCTGGCCATCTCGAACACGCCGTGCCCGGCACGGCCCATTGCCCGCCCGATCTCGATCAGTTCTTCCTTGGTGGCGGTGGTGCCCGGCACAACCTCGCCGTCGATCGAGCGGTGCAGCACGGTGCGGCTGGTGGAAAAGCCCAGCGCCCCGGCGCGCACGCCGTCTTCGACAATATCGGCCATCTTCGCGATGTCATCGGCGGTGGGGACGGCGCCGGGGCGCTCGCGGTCGCCCAGCACATAGGCGCGCACCGCGCCGTGCGGCACATGGGTGCCGACATCGATGGCGCGCGGCAGCCGCTCCAACGCGTCAAGGTATTCGGGGAAAGTCTCCCAATCCCACTTCATCCCGTCGGCAAGGGCGGTGCCGGGAATGTCCTCCACCCCTTCCATCAGCCCGATCAGCCATTCGTGCCGGTCGGGCGCGGCGGGGGCAAATCCCACCCCGCAATTGCCCATGATCGCGGTGGTCACTCCGTGCCAGCTCGACGGAGCCATTTCCGGGTCCCAGGTCGCCTGGCCGTCATAGTGCGTGTGGACGTCGACCCAGCCTGGGGTGACGATCTTGCCCGTGGCATCGATTTCCTGCGCACCATCGCCCGAAACCGAGCCGACTGCGGCAATCAGCCCATCCTTGATTGCCACATCGCCAACAAAGCGCGGCGCCCCGGTGCCATCGACGATGGTGCCGCCCCGGATAACAAGGTCAAAGCTGGGCATGGTGCATTCTCCCGCAGCGACCGACTCTGGCGACGGTCGTTCTTAACCGGGTAATTAAGGCATGGAGGAGGGCGCGTGGCAAGCCCTGGCGCGCCGCGTGCGGTGCCGATCAGTCCTTGGCGCGGATCATCGCGCCGACATCGACGAATTTCTCGCGCGGGGCATCTTCGCGGGCGCGGCGTTCTTCTTCGGCCTCGATCTTCTTCCAGTCACGGAAGGTGACCACTTCCAGCCCGCGCGCCTCGGCCAGCAAGTCAAAGCCCGCGCGGCCCTGCTTCCCGCCGTGGCCGAGCGCGCCGCTGTCGATATCCTCGACAATCCGCTCGATCACCGAAAAGCCGTCGGGCCGGTTGGTGCCGATCGTACCCGAAGGGCCGCGCCGCGCCCAGCCGACGCAGTAGAGGCCAGGCAGGATCCGCCCCTCGTCGTTGGGAAAGCGGCCCGCGCGTTCGTCAAACGGCACGCCGGGAATGGGCGAGGTCTGATAGCCGATGCAGGCGACCACCAGACTGGCGGGGATCACATAGGTTTCGCCCGTGCCCACCGCGCGGCCAGCCTCGACCGTGGTGCGCTCAACCTCGATCCCCTCGACCCGGTCGGTGCCGATCAGCGCAGTCGGGCTGGCGAAGAAATCGAATTCGATCTCGATCGGAGTGTCGGCATAGTGGCTCTCCGGGATCGCCGCGAACGAGCGCAGATGGGTGACCGACTTGCGCAGACCCGGTTCGAGCATGGTATCCTCACCCTCTTCGGGGAGATCCTCGGGATCGACCCGCGGCGCGCCGCGCGAGAGGTGGGAAAGTTCGCCCAGCTCCTTGGGGGTCATCATGATCTGGTGCGGGCCGCGTCGGCCCAGGATCACGATGCGGCGGATTTTCGATTCTTCGAGCACATCGAGCGCGTGCGAAACAATATCGCTCCCGGCGAATTCCTCGCGCGTCTTGCACAGGATTCGCGCCACATCGAGCGCGACGTTGCCCATACCGATTACCACCGCCGTATGCCCCGAAACATCGGGATCGAGATTGGCGAACAGCGGATGGCCGTTGTACCAGCCGACGAAGGCTGCGCTGCCGTAGACGTTGGGCAGGTTCTCGCCGGGGAGGCCCAGCTTGCGATCGTGCGGGGCGCCGGTCGCCAGCACAACCGCGTCATAAAGCTCCTGAAGCTCGGCAACCGAGACGTCGCGGCCGATCATCACGTTGCCGACAAACCGGCAATTCTCGCACATCGCGGTGGCTTCGTAGCGCCGGGCCACGCCTTTGATCGACTGGTGATCCGGCGCCACCCCGGTGCGGATCAGGCCGTAGGGGACCGGCAACATGTCAAACACGTCGATCCGGACCCCGTCCCCCCATTGCTTCTGCGCGGCCTCGGCCGTGTAGTACCCTGCGGGTCCGGAGCCGATGATCGCGATATGGCGCATGGGTCAGGCGGCCTTTCGTTCCTTGCGGGCTGGCGCATCGAGAAAACCGCGCAGCGAGGAGATAGTCTGTTCGCGGTGGGTCAGCATGAACAGGTGTCCGCCTTGCTCGAAAATCTCGAGCCGACTGTTGGGGATCAGCGCCTCAAGGATCTTGCCGTTGGTCAGCGGGACGATCTGGTCATCCTCGCCCATCATAATCAGCACTTCCTTCTTGAGGAAGGGCAGGGCGGGCGCGCTGGTCCAGCCCAGCATTGCCAGCAGCTGGTACAAATAGCCACGCGGGGTGGGCGGGGTGAGGCGGCTGATGTGCTCATCCTTGTCGCCGGTCAGCCCGCCGTAGAGCGTGCGGAAGTGCTTCTCCATGAAGGCGGCGTCGATATAGCGGCGCGGATTGGCCATCTTGCTCAGCGCGGCCGGATTGCCTGGGACCATGAACATTCCCGCCGTGGTTGCCGCGAGCACCAGCTTGCGCACACAGTCACCGTGCTGCAGCGTGAAGTGCTGGGCCATGGCCCCGCCCCATGAAACGCCCATCACATCGACCATCTCACAATCGAAACGGCGCAGCAATTCGCGCGCGGTCCAGCTCATGGTAAAGGTATTGTAGGGCACCAGCGGTTCGGGGCTGCCGCCCACGCCGGGCATGTCGAACATGATGAAGGGCCGCTCGGTCAGCGCCTCGGCCAGTGGAGCCACGGCCTCGATATTCGCACCGATGCCGTTGAAGAACAGGATCGGCGGGTGTTCGCTCGGCTTGTTCCAGCGCCAGCGGGCGACCCGCAAGGTGCGGCCCCCGACGGTTTCCATCGAGAACTCGGCAGTTAGCGGGTGGGGCAAATCGTTGATCCTTCAGACTTGTTCGAGCACGTAGAGGCCCGGTGCCGCTTCTTGCGGGGGTGCTTCTTGCTTCCCAGCGCCTTGGGGGCAGGCCCCAGCTTGCCCGAGCGCTTCTGCACCCATTCCATCCAGAACGGCCACCAGCTTCCGGCTACTTCCTCGGTCCCCTTGAGCCACTCGTCAACGCTCGCGGGCGGCTGGCCGCCCTTTTTCGACACAAAATATTTGGCCTTGGGATTGCCAGGCGGGTTGAGGATCGCCTGCATGTGGCCCGACTGGCTGAGCACGAAGGTGACATCCTTGGAACCGAACAGCTGGGTCGAGCGATAGCAGGCCCGCCAGGGCGTGATGTGATCGGTGGTGCCGCCAAGGATGAACAGGTCACTCTTCACTTTCGACAGATCGATACCGTGGCCGGCCATCTCGACCTCACCCTTGCGGGTAAAGGCAAGGGTTTCAAACAGATGGAGAAAATCGCCCATCAGGCTGGCGGAAAGGTTGGTGGCATCGGCATTCCAGAACAATACGTCGAAAGCCGGGGGATCGTCGCCCAGCAGATAGTTGTTGATGACATAGTTCCAGATCAGATCGTTGGGCCGCAGCCAGGCGAACCCGCGCGCCAGATCGTTGCCCTTGATCACGCCCTTCTTGGCCGCGCGCTGCTTGGCCAGCTCTAGCCCGTTGGCGGACAGCAAGGCTCCGGCCTCGATATCGTTCTGCTTGGGATGAAGCACCGTGACCATGTAGGTGAGGGCGCCCAGCCGCTTGTCGCCCTTGGCTGCCATCTTGCTGGCCAGGATCGCTCCGGTCTGCCCGCCCGAACAGGCCGACGAGATGTTGATCTTGTCCGATCCGGTGATCTCACAGACCACGTCGACCGCCTTCTCGCAGCTGGCGATATAGTCATCCATTCCCCAGATGCCTTGATCCTTGCTGGGATTGCGCCACGAGATGACGAAGCACTGGATGCCGTTGTCGACCTGCCACTTCACCACCGATTTTTCGGGGCTCAGGTCGTTGATATACATCTTGTTGATTTGCGGCGGAATTGTCAGCTGCGGGATGGGGTAGACCTGCTCGGTCGTCGGGGCATACTGGATGATCTCCATCATCTCGTCGCGGTAGACGACGCTGCCCTTCGAGGTCGCAACATTCTCGCCCAGCTTGAACGGCGTCTTGTTGACCTGGCTGACCATGCCCTCGTTGTGGACGATATCGTTATAGGCGTTCTTGAGCCCCTTCACGAGGCTGAGGCCGCCGCTGTCGATCAGCCGCTTTTGCGCGGTGGGATTGCCGATCAGAGTGTTGGTGGGGGCCAGACTGTCGATGATGATGTTGGAAATGAAATTGGCCCGGTCACGCTCCAGCTCGTCGAGCTCAAGCTCTTCGAGCCAGTTCTTCATCCCCTTCTGGATCGCCAGGTAATA
>JAKOWQ010000198.1 GCA_029781465.1 Pseudomonadota bacterium | reverse complement strand
CACATTGGCCACCCTGGCCAGCTCGGCCATGATGTCGGCGGGCTTGTGGCCGGGGAAAATTCGGCAGTTGATGTTGGCGGTGGCGCGCTGGGGCAGCGCGTTGAGCGCGTGGCCGCCACTCAGCATGGTTGGAACACAAGTGGTGCCGATCTTGCCGACATAGGACGGATTGGCCCGCAGGGTGGCGACCGCTGCCTCGTCCGCCGGATTGGCAGCAAAGGCCCGCATCGCCCCGGCCAGCGCGGAATCGCTTTCAAACCCGGCGGCGGTTTCGAAATAGGCCTTGGTCAGCGGGCTGCGCTCGGGCTTGAAATGATAGGCGCCGATCCGCTCCAGCGCGGTCGAAAGCTGGACGATGGCGTTCTCGGGACGCGGGGCGGAGCTGTGCCCGCCCGGGTTGGTGACCTCGATCTGAAAATCGGCATAGGTCTTCTCCGCACCCTGCCAGGTCCAGTAAAGCGGCTTGCCGCTCGCCTCGTCCAGCGTGCCGCCTCCGCCGTCGATATTGATCACCAGCTCCGCGCCCTTGAGCCGCTCGGCGATGATCGCCCCGGTCTTCATCGTGGTTTCCTCATCGCCCGAGAACTGGATCACGATGGTCCGGCGCGGCTTGAAGCCCGAACGGCGCAGCTCGATCAGCGAGGCGGTGGCAAGCGCGGCATCGAACTTCATGTCGCTGGCCCCGCGCCCATAGAGAAGCCCCTCCTCGACCACCGGAGTGAAGGGATCGCGGGTCCAGTCCTCTGGCTTGGCCTCCACCACGTCCATATGGCCCGAAACCACCAGCGGCTTCAGCGAAGGATCGCTGCCCTGCCAGGTGGCGATCAGATAGGCGGTATCGTCAACCGGCACGATTTCGATATCGCCGTCGCTCCACCCCCCGGCCTTGAGCGCATCGCGCGCCACGCCCAGTGCTTCGGCGATCTGGTTGCCTTCGCCGCTTACCGAGCGGATCGCGATGAAGCGCTTGGCCAGATCGAGCGCCTGCGCCTCGGCCTCGGGGTGCGGTTTGGCCTTGGCGGGCTTGGCTGCCGTGGCGGGCTGGGCAAGACCGGCGGCGAGGATCAGGGCAAGGGCAAGCGAGGTGCGACGCATGGAATTCTCCTTTGCGCCGAACACTAACCATGGCTCCTATCCAAGGTGAAGCGAAATCAGCGCCATTCGGAAATACGCGGCCCGTGATCGAGCCACGAGACAACCAGATCGGCCGCACGCAAACCCGCGCGCGCCTTCCAGGCCCGCCAGCGCGCGTGATCCTGCGGCCCCGGCAGGGTCGACGTGGCGCGCATCGGCGCCAGCAGCCGCGCGGTAAACTGCGCGATCAGCGCCGGATCGCGGATCGTCGCGACATATTCGGCATTGGCGCGGTAGCTGACGAAATCGAAGTTCGACGATCCCACCACCAGTGCCTCACCGTCGATCAGCGCGGCCTTGATATGGGTCATCTCTTCGACCAGCCGGATCTCCAGTCCCGAACCCGCGGCGATCCCGAGCAGATAATCGCGGATCACCGGCTTGTTGTTGGGGCGCGGGGTATAGAGCCGCACCGGCACCCCCCGCCGCGCCGCCTGCGCCATCGCATCGACGAAGGGGAAGGTGGGATAGGCGCTGATCACCTCGATCGACTGGCGCGCGCCGGCGAACAGGTCGAGCAAGGGGGCAAATCCCGCCTCGTTCGCGCTGCCGTCAAGGCTTAGCAGTTCCACGCCTGCAACCGTTGCCGCGCTGGAAGAGACATTTCCCGACCAGTCGCGCTCAAATTCGCTCGCAGCCCAATCGGCAAGGCCCGGATGCGCGATCCGCACCATCATGTCGTGCCAGGCGAAGTTGTGGTCGGAAAAGTTGATCCCGCCCAGCCACACTGCATCGTCCATCACCAGCAGCTTCTTGTGGTTGCGCATCGCGTAGCGCAGCGGATTGCGCCCCACCGGGTTGGTCAGCCGCAGGCCCGCGCCGCTGGCTGCCAGATCGTCGAACATTTGCCAGGTCGCGCGGGCCTCGCCATGCAGCGCCGCGTTGCGGGACAGCGCCAGGAAGGTGTCGTTGATGACGTGGCGCGTGTAATCGTCGACCAGCACCCGCCGATCCGACGCGGTCGATCCGGCGATCGCCACTGCCACCCGCTGACCGGCCGCATCGCCCTCGAAGGTCATCGCCTGGACAAGCACCCGGTGCCGGGCAGCGGCGATATCCCGGGCCGCGCGGCCCCAGAAGGCCTCGGCCCCGATCAACAGTTCATATTCAGGCAAGGTATCGGCGGTCATTTGCCGGGGCACTTGCCAGCCCTGATTGGCAATGGCAAGGCGCTCTCCAGGGCGCAAGGAGGTTTGGTTAATGCACGGAATCACCTCTCCGGCGCGCCCGGTCAAGGTGCTGCTGATGCTCTCGTCGCTTCACGGCGGCGGGGCGGAGCGTGTGGCCGTGCACCTGCTCAACCAGCTCGATCCCACGCGTTTCGACGTGCGGATGGGGCTGCTGCGCAAGGCCGGGCCCTACCTTGAGCATATCGAGGATCAGGACCGGGTGATGGTCGCGCCAGATGGCGAGGCCCATTTCAACTACGATGGCCCCAACAGCGCGCAATATGCTCCCGGCAAGCTGATCGGCAGCGCGGTGCGCGCGCCGCTCGCCTTTCGCAAGATGGTGCGCGAAACCCGGCCCGACGTGGCGATGAGCTTTCTCAAGGGCACCAATCTGCTCGCCTGGCTGGCGCTGATGGGGATGGGCAAGGAACGCCCGCGCTGGATCGCGCGCGAAGGCAACAACGTCCTGGCGGTGATCGAGGAAGAGGCTCCCAACCCCTTCGTCAAGCGGGTCTCGCTGGGTCTGACCCGCATGGCCTATGCCCGCGCCGACGCGGTGCTGGCCAATTCGACCGACATGGCCCAGGGCCTTGTGGGCGATCTTGGGCTCGATCCGGCCAAGATGCGGATGATCAACAACCCGATCGATCTGGCCGCGATCGCCGCGGCCAAGGACGAGCCGATCCCCGGCGCCCCCAACCGTCCCTATGTGCTGTGCGCCGGGCGGCTCGAATACCAGAAGGCCCACGAGGTGCTGATCCGCTCGTTCGCGGCAAGTGGAATCTGGCGCACCCATGCGCTGGTGATCCTGGGCAAGGGCAGCCGCCTTAACCAGCTGCACCGGCTCGCCGCGCAGCTGGGGGTGGGTGAATATGTCCGCTTCATCGGCTTTGTCGCCAATCCCTATGCCTGGATGGCGCGCGCGGACCTGTTCGTGCTGCCCAGCCGCTGGGAAGGGTTCCCGACGGTCGCCGCTGAAGCGCTGGCTTGCGGCGCGCCGCTGCTGCTGAGCGATTGCCGCTTCGGCCCGCGCGACGTGATCGAACCGGGCGTCAGCGGCGAACTGGTGCCCGTCGACGATGAGATCGCGCTGTCGGCGGCGATGGCACAGCTGATTGCCGATCCCGAACGCCGCGCGCGGATGCGCACCGCAGGATTAAAGCGTGTGCGGCGTTTCGCGATCGAAACCATGGTTAGCCACTACGCCGATCTGTTCGAAGAAATGGCATTGGTTCCCGCACGTTAACCTTTGCGCGCTAGCAAGTCCCGCAGCGGAACGGCGGCCACAGTTGGCTGGATGGGACCGGCGATTTTCGCCAGACCCACGGCAAAGGCTGTCTTGCGAGGAGTTCGGTCGCGATGAAACCCAATCCACCCGTCCTATTGCTTGGCGTGTTTCTTGCGCTGGTCACGGCTGGCGGCGCGCTGCTGCTTTCGAATGATAGGGCGCCCTCCGCGCCTGCCGTCCCCACCGCCGCTGCGCCGGTTGCCGACAAGGATTTCGCAGTCGCCGCGAAGGCACCGGCCAGCCCGGCGCCCGCCCCGGCTCCGGCCCCAACCCCGCGCGACGAGCGCTTCGTCATCAAGCGGATCCTGCCGATCACCGGCCCGATCCGCTATGGCGAGTGGCACTGGGACGCGAAGGGTGTGCCCGCCGGTCCGCTGGTCGTAACGGTCGATCTCGATGCCCGGGTGCTATCGGTGTTCCAGGGCGGCTACGAAATCGGCGCGACGGCGGTCCTGCTGGGAACCAGCGAAAAACCCACACCGCTGGGGGTGTTCCCGGTGAAGTGGAAAGACAAGGACCATTATTCGAGCACCTACGATCGCGCGCCGATGCCCTTCACCATGAACCTGACCGACGATGGCGTGGCGATCCACGGGACCAAGGTGGAAAAAGGCTATGCCAGCCACGGCTGCATCGGCGTGCCCGATCCCTTCGCGGCCAAACTGTTCGCGCTCGCCCCGGTTGGAACCAGGGTCTACATCACCAAGGGCAAGACGGTCGGCAAGGGCGACTCGCTGGTCGAAGGCTAGGCGAGGCCTTTGTCCAGCGAACGCTGCGTGGCATCGCCCACCTGGCTGCCGCCGTCGCAATCGATGATCGTGCCGGTAACATAGCGCGCCGCGTCCGAGCAGAGGAACACCGCGCACTCGGCCACCTCGCCTATCTCGCCCCAGCGCTTCATCGCGATCCTCTCGAAATGCTTTTGCCGGGTCTGCGGATCGGGGGCGAGCCGGGCCATGCCCTCGGTTCCCTCGATCGGGCCGGGCGAAATGCCGTTGACCCGCACATCGGGGCCCCATTCCAGAGCCAGCACCCGCACCAGCTGGTTGATCCCGGCCTTTGCCGCGCAGGCGTGGGCCTGAAGTTGCAGGGCGTTGACCGCCTGCCCGGCAGTGATCGCGATCAGCGACGCGCCGGGCAGGTTCAGCAGATCGTGACAGCCCCTGAACACGTTGAAGGTGCCGTTGAGATCGATATCGACCACGGTTCGGAAGGCATTGGCGCTCATCCCCAGGACCGGCGCCAGGAAATTGCCCGCCGCGCCGGATACCACGATATCCATCGGCCCCAGGCGGCCATGCACATCCTCCATCGCGGCGCGGATCGCGCCATAATCGCGCACGTCGGCGGTAAGGCCGATCGCGCCCTGCCCGATCCCGGCAGCGGCCCTGGCGGCCTTTTCGGGATCGCGCCCCAGCACCGCCACCCTGGCACCCAGTTCGGCAAAGCGGGTGGCGATCCCCAGGTTGATCCCGCTGGTGCCCCCGGCGACGAAAGCCACCTTGCCATCGAGAATGCCGTCGCGAAACGGTGAAGCCATGCGCGATCTCCTTAGCGCGGAGCCATGCGGATCGCCCCGTCAAGGCGGATGCACTGGCCATTGAAGTAGGAATTGCGCGCCAGTTCGAGCGCGAGACTGGCGAATTCCTCGGGCTTGCCCAGCCGCTTGGGGAACGGCACCGAGGCGGCGAGGCTTTCGAGCACCTGGGGCCTTGCCCCCAGCATCAGCGGGGTGGCGAAGATGCCGGGCATGATCGAATTGACCCGGATCCCGACATCGGAAAGATCGCGCGCCATCGGCAGCACCAGCCCGTTGACCCCGGCCTTTGCCGAACCATAGATCACCTGCCCGATCTGTCCGTCCTGCGCCGCGACCGATGCGGTCAGCGTGATGCAGCCGCGCTCGCCATCCTCAAGCGGGTCGAGTCCGGCCATGCCTTCGGCCGAGAGCGAGGCGATGCGGTAGCTCGCGACCAGAATGCCCTGGACGCCGTAAATGTAGTCCTCGGTCGAAAGGCGCCGCAGCTGGCCGACCTCCTTGTCCCAGGCGAGAGTCTTGCCGCGGCGGCTGGTCATCGCGCAGTGGACGCAGATCCGTTCCTGCCCGTGGGCTGCGCGCGCCTTGGCAAAGCCTGCCACCACCGATTCCTCGCTGGTAATATCGACCTGACAGAACAGGCCGCCGATCGCGCTGGCAACCGCCTCGCCCTTGTCCGCGTTGACATCGAAAATCGCCACCTTGACCCCGGCGGCAGCCAGCGCCTCGGCGGTGGCCTGGCCCAGGCCGGAAGCGCCGCCGGTGACCACGGCGGCAGTGGATGAATCGATCTGCATTTGACTCTCCCTTTAATCGGACGATTAATGGCGCGATGCACAGCCGCTGGCAAGGAGCAAGCCGTGACCCACAGCGTCGATCTCTACTGGTCGTTCCGTTCGCCCTATTCCTATCTCGTCACCCCGCGCCTGATCGAGCTTGAGCGGGACTGGGACGCGCGGGTGAACGTAAAGGTCGTTACCCCGATCGCGGTGCGCCAGCCCGAATTCTTCGCAAATTCCGATCCGCTGTGGTTCAGCTATTTCATGCGCGATTGCCACCGCAGCGCGGAATTCGTCGGCATGCCATTCCGCTGGGCGCGCCCCGATCCGGTGGTGATGGACATGGCAACCCGCACCTATCCCAAGGATCAGCCCTACATCCACCGCCTGTGCCGATTGGGCCAGCTTGCCGCCGAGCGCGGCCAGGGGCTGCCCTTCCTCAAAGAGATCAGCCACACGATCTGGTCGGGCGAGGTCGACATGTGGCACGAGGGCGAGCATCTGGCCCTGGCGGCGGCGTGCGCGGGCTGCGATCTGGCCGAGATGGACGCGGCAATCGTGGCGGAGGAGGCCAGGCTTGACGAGGCGCTGCTTCGCAACGAGGCCGAGCAGCGCGTCGCAGGACACTACGGTGTGCCGCTGATGGTCTACGACGATGAACCCTTTTTCGGGCAGGACCGCTTTGACCAGTTGCTGTGGCGGATGCGGCAAAAGGGAATGCAGGCACGCTAGCCACGCCGCGCGGGCGCCTTGGTGAAGCTCCAGCCACCGGGCATCGCGCGCGCTACCAGACTGCCGATCGAGGCGGGCTGACGCGCCAGTAGTGCATCGAATACCCGCGCCGCCGCCGATCCGCGCGGCTCCTCGCCATCCAGTTCGCGCACGATCTGTGCCACCACCCTGAGCGCCACCGCGCGCGGCGCCTGCGGGCGATAGGTCAGCCCCATCGGCGCCTTCTCGACCCGCTCGGCCCATTCGCGGGCCGCAGCCCACTCGAGCGCGGCGTCGGCATCGGCAAGGTTAGCCGCGCTTTGCGCAATGGCCGCGACATCGAGCCAGTCGGCACTCGCCAGTTCCTTGCGCAACCGTGCCCGGTCAAACCGGTCGTCGCTATTGGACGGGTCTTGCGTCGCCGCGATCCCCGCAGCGCTGACGATCCGCGCCAGTTCCCCGCGCCGCCAGCCCAGCAGCGGGCGCAGCAACGCCAGCCGGGTGCCCGGCACGGAACCGCGCGCCCGTACCCCAGCAAGCCCGGCCGCCCCGCTGCCCCGGTTGAGGCGCATCAGCAGCGTTTCGGCCTGATCGTCGGCATGGTGGGCCGTCGCCAGCGCGCCAAGTCCTTCGCGCTCCATCCAATCCGCTAGAGCCGCGTAGCGCGCGGCGCGGGCATTGGATTGCACGTTGCCTTCACCCACCGTCACGCACAGCGTCGCATGGGGCACACGCAGTTCGCCGCAAAGGCCGGCAACCATCGCCGCTTCGTCGGCCGCTTCGGCGCGAAGGCCATGATCGACCGTCGCCGCGGCGATCCGCTCCGGCATGGCAGCATGGGCCAGCAGCAGCAGAGCCAGGCTATCAGGCCCACCCGAAACCGCCAGGCCCAGCCGCCCCTCACCTGGCCACAGCGCGGCGAGGTCAGCGGAAAAGCGCGCGGTCAGTTCGGGCGCGGGCGGCCTATCAATTGCACTTCACCTTGCCGAGCAGCCCTTCGTACTGGCTCCGCAGGCGGCCCTGGGCGAGCGGGGCATAATCATCCGCGAAGCGGGCCAGCGCGATGCAGGCCCGATTGTTATCCTTCTTGCGGATCATCGCATCGGCCAGGAACAGCAGGCTGTCGGGCGCGCGGGCGCCGTTCTTGTCAGTGGTGTAGTTCTGGTAGAACCAGGTCCCGGCCTCGTCGTAATTGCCTTCATCAAGGTAAGCGCGGCCCAGAAGGTTGCGGGCATAGCTGGCACGCAGATGCTTGGGGTATTTCTGCAGGTAGAGCTTCAGTTGCTGCTCGGCCTCGGGATAGAAC
>JAKOWQ010000186.1 GCA_029781465.1 Pseudomonadota bacterium | reverse complement strand
GCAGTATCTCCAGGAAAAGGTCTGGCAGCCCTTCGGCATGGAGGGCGAGGCAACCTGGCTGCTGAGCGCGACCGGCCACGAGATAGCCGGATGCTGCATGCAGGCATCGACCCGCGACTTTGCCCGCTTCGGCCTGTTCGTGCTGGCGAACGGTGTGGCCGACGGCCAGCAGGTGGTTCCCGCCGACTGGTTTGCCCAGGCCACCACCAAGCAGAAGGACATCGGCGATCCCGGCAAGGGATACGGCTTTCAATGGTGGACATATGACGATGGCTCGGTCGCCGCGCAGGGCATCTTCGGCCAGGGCATCTTCATCGACCCCAAGCGTCACCTGGTGATCGCCAGCAATTCCAACTGGACCCGCGCCACCAAGGGCCCCGAGGGCGAGGCGCGCGAAGCCTTCTACAAGCGCGTTCAGGCCGCGATCGACGCGGGGGGATAGCGCCCCTCACCCCCCAGGGTGATAGAAATCCCACACCGTCTGCGCCACTGCCGCGCTGACGCCGGGTGCGCGCTGCAGGTCCTCAAGCGCGGCGGCGCGGACCTTGCTGGCGGTGCCGAAGTGCAGCAACAGCGCGCGCTTGCGGGCCGGACCGATGCCGGGGATCTCATCGAGCGGGCTGGCGCTGATCGCGCGGCTGCGCTTTTCGCGGTGGGCACCGATCGCAAAGCGGTGGACCTCGTCACGCAAGCGCTGAAGATGGAACAGCAGCGGTGCGTTCTCGGGCAGCATCTTTTCGCGCCCGTCGGGAAAGTGGAACACCTCGCGCCCCTCGCGCCCGTGATGCGGGCCCTTGGCAATCGCGATCAGCGGCACGTCCTCGATCCCGAGTTCCTCCAGCGTGTCGCGCGCCGCGCTCATCTGGCCCTTGCCGCCGTCGATCAGCACCAGATCGGGCCACATCCCCCCATCGCGGTCTGGGTCCTCATCGCGCGCGCGGGAAAAGCGGCGGGCAAAAACCTCGCGCATCATCGCGTAATCGTCGTTGCTCTGCGCGGCCTTGATGTTCCACTTGCGGTACTGGCCCTTCAAGAAGCCTTCGGGCCCGGCGACCACCATCGCCCCCAGCGCATGTGCGCCCTGGACGTGGCTGTTATCATAGATTTCGATTCGGCCGGGCGGCTCGGGTAGTTCGAGAAATTCGGCCAGCTCGCGGTTGAGCCGGGCCTTGGTGCCGGTTTCGGCAGCGCGGCGATCGAGTGCTTCGGCGGCGTTGCGGCGGGCCTGCTCCATCAGGCGGCGGCGATCGCCACGCTGGGGCACCGAAACCTCCACCTTGCCGCCCGCCGCCCCGGCCAGCGCTTCGGCCAGCAGCGCGGCCTCGGGCAGGGCCCGATCGACCAGGATCAGCCGCGGCGGCGGCACTTCTTCATAGAACTGGGCGAGGAAGGCAGTGAGCACCTCGGCCTCGTCCAGCCCTTCGGTGTGGCCGGGGAAGAAGGCGCGGTGGCCCCAGTTCTGTCCGCCACGGATGAAGAAGGCCTGGATCGCCATGTGCCCACCCTTCACCGCCAGCGCGAAGACATCGGCGTTGCCAACCCCCTCGGCGTTCACGGCCTGGCTGCCCTGGATGAAGGTTGCCGCGCGCAGCCGGTCGCGCAGCATCGCCGCGCGCTCGAAATCGAGCGCTTCTGCGGCCTGGTTCATCTGCGCCTCGATCTTCTTCTGGACCGCGCTGGATCGACCGCCAAGAAAATCGCGCGCCTCGTCCACCAGCTCGGCATAGCCCGCTGCGTCGATCCGCCCGACGCAGGGGGCAGAACAGCGCTTGATTTGATAAAGCAGACAGGGCCGGTCGCGCCGGGCCATGAAGCTGTCGGTGCAACTGCGCAGCAGGAACAGCTTCTGCAAGGCGTTGATCGTGGTGTTGACCGATCCGGCGCTGGCGAAGGGGCCGTAATAGTTGCCCTTGGCCCGCCGCGCGCCGCGATGTTTCATGATCCGGGGAAAGGCATGATCGGTGCGCAGCAGGATGAAGGGAAAGCTTTTGTCGTCACGCAGCAGCACGTTGTAGGGCGGACGAAAGCGCTTGATGAGCTGCGCCTCGAGCAGCAAGGCCTCGGCCTCGGAATTGGTGGTGACGATGGTCATCGCCCGGGTCTGCGCAACCATGCGCTGCAGCCGCAGCGGCAGCCGCTCGATCTGGGTGTAGTTCGCCACCCGGTTGCGCAGCGCCCGCGCCTTGCCGACGTAGAGCACATCGCCACGCGCATCGAGCATGCGGTAGACCCCGGGGCGCGGCGCCAGCGTTGCCAACACCTCGCGGATCGCGGCCACCCCGGCTTCCAGATCGGGCTGGCTGCCTTTCATCGTGTAGGTCGCACGCTCCTCGTTGAAGCGTTCGGCGCCCTTGGGATGCGGCGGAGTTCCAGCGGGGGTGCGGGCCATGCAGGGCGGGATAGGGCCTCTTCGGCGCGCTTGGAAGCCGGTAGTTGACGCAATCCAAAGCTCTGTTACGCTGCGCCGCACAAGACCTGCTGAAAGCGGGCTGTGGGAGAGGAGAGCAAGCGCTTGCGGCAACTCCAGGGGATGGACGCCTCGTTCGTCGCGCTCGAAACGCGCAATTCGCCGATGCACATCGGCTCGATCCTGATTTACAATCCCGCCACAGCGCCGGGCGGCTTCGTCCGCTTCAAGGATATCCTGCGCTTTTTCGAAAGCCGGATGCAGCTTTCGCGCACCATGCGTCAACGGCTGGTGCGGGTGCCGTTCGATCTCGATTACCCTTGGTGGATCGAGGACAAGGAATTCGATCTCGAATACCATGTCCGCCACCTCGCCCTGCCCAGGCCGGGGGACTGGCGGCAGCTGTGCATCCAGGCAGCACGGATCTTCGCCCGTCCGCTCGATCTCACGCGCCCGCCATGGGAATTCACCGTGGTCGAGGGGCTCGACAACATCCCCGGCGTGGCGCCGGGTTCCTACGCGATGGTCACCAAGGTGCACCATGCCGCGATCGACGGGATGAGCGGGATCGATCTGATGGAGGCGCTCCACACGCTCGATCCCAACACGCCCCCGCCCAATGAGCCCGATACCTGGCAGGGTGAGGACGTGCCCAATTTCGCCGGATTGCTGGGCAAGGCCTGGCTCAACGCGGTGGCCAATCCGCTGCGCCAGGTCGATGTGGCGGCCAAGGCTGTGCCGGGTATCGCCAATGTCATCAAGGGCCTGGCCAAGCGCGATTTCGGCCTCCACGGCGAGATGCTGGCGCCGCGCTGCCGGTTCAACCACACGATCTCACCCAACCGCGTGGTCGAGGGGCGCTCGGTGCCGCTGGCCGATATCAAGGCGATCCGCGAGGCGGTGCCCGGGGCCAAGGTCAACGACGTGTTCCTGGCGATCGTCGGCGGTGCGATGCGCCGCTACCTCGAACACCACGGTGATCTGCCCGACAAGACGCTGACCGCGATGGCCCCGATCTCGGTCCGCTCGGGCAGCGAAAAGGGCGACATGGGCAACCAGGTGGCGGCGATGATCGCGCCGCTCGGTACCCATATCGCCGATCCGCTCGAACGGCTGAAGTTCGTCCATTCCGAAACGGTCAATTCCAAGGCGATGACCGACGCTCTGGGCGCGCGCAACATGACCGAGATCAGCAAGGTCAGCCCGGCCCTGTTCATGGCGCTGGGCGCGCAGCTCTATACCCGCCTGGGCCTGGCCAACCGGGTCGGACCGCCGTTTTCGACCGTGGTCACCAACGTCCCTGGTCCGCCAGTACCGATCTACTCCTCCGGTGCGCGGCTCGAAAGCATGATGGGCCTGCTCTGCCTGACCGACGGGTTGGGCCTGGGTCACGTGGTGCAAAGCTATGTCCGGGAAGCGACCATCGCTTTCACCGCCTGCCGCAAACTGATGCCCGATCCGGACTTCTACGCAGACTGCATTGAGAAGAGTTTCGAGGATCTGCGCGATGCTGCCAAGGCCGCGCCGGCTGTCTCGAAGCCCAAGGAAAAATCCAAACCCGCGGCGAAAAAGGGCGCCGCCAAGCCCCGAAAGGCCAAAAAGGCATGAGTTCAGCCGCCGCCACCCACAAGATGCCCCCGCCCTCGGTACGCGCGCCGAGCAAACTTCTCGCGCTGGTCGAAGGGCGCGCGGTCTTCGAGCTTGCCGCGTTCTATGCCACCCGCCACCTGCTGACCCTGCTGCCCAAGGGCGATGGCCATCCGGTGCTGGTGCTGCCCGGCTTCCTCGCTTCGGACAGCTCGACCCAGCCGCTGCGCCGCCTGCTCAAGGATCTGGGCTATGAGGCGCATGGCTGGGGCCTGGGGCGCAACGTGCGGGTCGACAATTCGCGGGTCAAGGCGATGGAAGACCTTCTGCTGCGCATTCACCGCGCGAGCGGGCGCAAGGTCTCGATCATCGGCTGGAGCCTGGGCGGAGTGTTCGCCCGCGAACTGGCCAAGATCCACCCCGAGGCGGTGCGCCAGGTGGTCTCGCTGGGCAGCCCGATCCATGACGACCGCCGCCATACCAATGCCTCGCGGCTGTTCGAGATGCTCAACGGCAAGGATCCCGAACCGATCCGCAACGGCCGCTTCACCGGATTGCACGAGGCTCCGCCGGTGCCGACCACCTCGATCCTGACCCGCAGCGACGGGATCGTCCATTGGCGCGGCTCGGTCCAGCACCCGCACCACGGGCACGAGCTGACCGAGAACATCGAGGTTCGCGCCAGCCACTGCGGGCTGGGAGTCAATCCCAGCGTGATGGTCGCGCTGGCCGATCGCCTGGCCCAGAAGGAAGGCGAGTGGAAACCATTCCATCCACGCCTCGCGCAGCGCTGGATGTTCCCGCAAAGCCCGCTGCATTGAGCGCAGACAGGAAGGGCCGGACGGCAGCACCGCCCGGCCCCTTGCGACTCTGAAGTCAATTCCGGCTAGAGCGCGCGCCCGTCGATCGAGACGCTGCGAATTCGTCCGTCGGCGTCGACCGAGCACGAGAAGCTGCTCCCGCCATCGACCTGGCCCTGGACACGGTAGCCCTGACCATCGCGGTTGACCGAATCCACGCTTTCGACCCGGGTATCACCGCGTTGGACCTCATCCATGCAGCGCCCGACGGCGGCATTGATCCCGCCACTGGCCTCCTGGTTCCACTGGGGCCGCGTGTCGTTTCCGTAACCGGCATCCTGGGGCCGCTCGTAACCGCCCCCATAGGTGCCGTTGTCGTCAGGATAGCGGTATTCGCGCTCGCGCTGCTGTTTGGCCTTATTGGAATTGCTCGCCGCGCTGGCGATCGCCGCGATCCCGCCGAGGATCAGAACACCGGCGATCACATCGCCCGCATCGATCCCGACATGATGATGGCGTCCGCCCCATCCACCCCAGCGATCGCGCGCCAGCGCCGGGGTTGCGATCATCGAAAGCGCCGCAGCCGAAGCGAGCAGCGCGGTCCCGCGTGAAATCTTGCGCATTTCGTTTGCCCTCCGGCAGTCTCCCGACGGCCCATGCCGTCATTCGGATCTGCCTCAACTTGTTGAAAGGGATAGGCGGTTCAGGCTTGCTGAGGCCTGAACCGCCACCCGGTGGCATCCTGGCCCTTACAGGCCGCGGATTCCGTTGAAGTCGACGTCGACTACCCGCCCGCGCTCGAACCGGCACTTGAACGAGCCGCTGTCATAGCCGCGCAGGTTGTTGTTCCAGCCGCGATAGTCATTGCCCCAGCCACGGCCGTAGTTGCCATCACCGTTGCGCCAGCCATGGCCCGAGGTGTTGACGGCGATCCGTCCGCGAACCTCGAAGCCGTAGCGGGTGTCGCGCACCGAGCGAATGTCGGTCACGTCGGCGCGGCCATAGCTGTAGCGGCCAGCCGCACGCTCGGCGGCGTAGACGCACTGCTCAACTGCCTGGCGAGGATTGTCATAGCCGTAGCCGCGGTCATAGCGATCACCGCGATCGTAGCGGTCGCCGCGATCGTATCCGCCGTTCCAGCCGTAGCAGGCGCGGTCGTAGCGGTAATCGCGGTTGTTCTTGCTCGCGGCGGAGGCAACGGCGGCAATCCCGCCGATAATCAGCGCACCGGCGATCACGTCGCCCGCGCTGATCCCGTCGCGGCCACGGTGGTCACGGCCTTCGGCGAAAGCGGGGCTGGCCGAAGAAGCGACCAACGCGCCGGCCGCGATGGTCCCGACAAGAGCCTTGGACAGAGTCTTCATGGCATTTCATCCTTCAATCGAGTCGGGCTGGATTGCCCGGCGTTGAAGGCGGTCTAGCGAATCGGTCGTAGCGCGAGCCTGAACTGGCCTGACAGCGAATGTTCAGATTGAAAGATACTTTCCTGAACAACTCTTATTGCGGGTCGAGCCCCGTCCAGTATGCCAGAAAAGCCAGCACATCGGCGCCTTCCTCGATCTGCTTGTCGGTCGGCTTGCCGCTTCCGTGCCCCGCGCGCGGCTCGATCCGGAGAAGCCGCGGGCGAATGCCCCCGCCCACAGCCTGAAGCGCGGCAACATATTTGAAGCTGTGCGCGGGCACTACCCGATCGTCGGTATCGCCGGTTGTGACCAGCACCGCAGGATAGTCCGTTCCCGCGCGGATGTTGTGCAAGGGCGAATAAGCTCGCAGAATTCTGAAATCGGTCTCCGCGCCGGGATCGCCATAGTCATCAAGCCAGAAGCGACCGGCAGTGAAGCGATTGAAGCGCAGCATGTCCATCACCCCTGCGGCGGGGTTCGCGGCGGCAAACAGATCGGGCCGCTGGTTGATTACTGCGCCGACCAGCAGCCCGCCGTTGGACGCGCCCTGGATCGCCAGCCCATCGCGCTTGGCGATCCCCTGGGCAATCAGATACTCGCCCGCGGCGATGAAATCGTCGAACACGTTCTGCTTGTTGGCGAGCCGCCCGGCATCGTGCCAGTCCTTGCCGAATTCACCCCCGCCGCGCAGGCTGGCCATGGCGAATGCGCCGCCTGCCTCGATCCAGGCCAGCCGCGTGGCCGAAAAGCCGGGATGAAGCGTGATATCGAAGCCGCCATCACC
>JAKOWQ010000178.1 GCA_029781465.1 Pseudomonadota bacterium | reverse complement strand
CCCGATTCCGGCTGGCCGGAGGCTGACCATGTCGCGGGACGAGGACCTCGCAACGATCGCGGGATTTTTCCGGCGCCTGCAGTGGTGCGCGCTGGGTGCGGGCATGATCTGGGTGATCTGGCTGCTGGCGCCGGTGCTGGCGCCGTTTGCGTTCGCGGCGTTGCTGGGCTGGATGGGCGATCCGATGGTCGATCGCCTCGAAAAGCGCGGGCTTGGCCGCAACACTGCGGTGATCCTGGTGTTCAGCGCGATCATCGCGCTGATCGTGATCGCCATCCTGCTGATCGTTCCGATCCTCGAACAGCAGATTTCGACCCTGACCGAATCCATTCCCGGTTATCGCGAATGGTTCCTCGGTACCTTCCTGCCCTGGTTCGAAAAACGCACCGGCTTTGAGCTGCACTCCTGGCTGGATACCGAGCACCTTCTCGCGCTGTTGCGCGAACACTGGCAAAGCGCGGGCGGTTTCGCCTCGGTCGCGCTGGGCTACGTGTCGAGGTCGAGCTTCGCGCTGATCGGCTGGCTGGTGAACATCGTGCTGCTGCCGGTGCTGACCTTCTTCTTCCTGCGCGACTGGGACCTGATCGTCGGCCGCGTCGGCTCGCTGGTACCGCGCGACCACTATGCGACCGTCCACCGGCTGGCGCTGGAATCGGACGCGGTGCTGGGCGGTTTCCTGCGCGGCCAGCTCATGGTCATGCTGATCCTCGGCGTCATCTACGGCATCGGGCTGTGGCTGGTCGGACTGGATCTGGGGATCCTGATCGGATTGATTGGCGGGATCCTGACCTTCGTGCCGTATCTGGGCCCGGCTTCGATTGTGGTCCTTGGTGGTCTGGCCGCGTTGGTGCAATTCGGCGATTGGCCGCATCTGGCCGGGGTCGCCGTGGTCTTCGGCATCGGCCAGATCATCGAAAGTTACGTGCTGACGCCGAAACTGGTTGGGGACCGGATCGGCCTGCACCCGATGGCGGTGATCTTCGCGGTCATGGCCGGCGGCACGCTGTTCGGTTTCCTCGGCATGCTGCTGGCGCTGCCGGTGGCGGCGGTGGCCAATGTGCTGCTGCGCTATGCGCAGGAGCGCTATCGCCGCAGCGGGCTGTACGCGGGCGAAACGCCGGTGATCCTGCTCGATGCCGAAGGGTTCGTCGGCGTGCCGGATGCGGACGCATCGGAGGGCGAAGACGCGGGCGACGGCGTTCGGAGCGTCGGCCCGGAACGCGCCGATGGCGGGGATGACGCCGGCTGACGTGGAAACGGTTGGGACGCAATTGCCGCTGGCGCTGC
>JAKOWQ010000174.1 GCA_029781465.1 Pseudomonadota bacterium | reverse complement strand
ACCGCAAAGCCGCATTGCTGGGACTTTCCATCGGCCAGCCGCTCGCCAATGCCCGCGCCATGTTGCCGGCACTTGAAGCCGTGGCGGCGGACGATCCCGCCGATTTGAAACTTCTCACGCGCATCGCCGACTGGTGCGACCGCTTCACGCCTCTGGTGGCGTTGGATGCTCCGCATGGCTTGCTGCTGGATGTAACGGGGGTGTCCCATCTTTTCGGCGGTGAGCAGGCAATGCTCGACATGGTCCGCCGGGGTCTGCAAGCCCAAGGTTTCTTCGTGCAGGGCGCCATTGCCGGAACGGCGGTGGCGGCACGGGCTCTCGCCCGCTACCGGAATGGATGCATCGTTCCTCCCGGCGAAGAGGCGGCAGCGATTGCCCCGCTTCCCGTCGCAGCACTTGATCTCGATCCCGTCGCCACCCATGCCTTCCGCCGGGCGGGACTCAAGACCGTAGCGCAAGCCGCCGGCCGCAAGCGCCCCGAAATTGCCGCGCGCTTCGGCGCTGCCACCCTTGCGCTGATCGATGAGGCGCTGGGCCGCAGGAGCGGGCCTATTTCTCCACGCCTTCCTCCTCCCGCCTACCGGGAAGAGCGGAATTTCGCCGAACCCATTGTGGCTGAAGACGCGATCCGCGCCGCGCTCAAAGACCTGGCCACCGATCTGTCGTTAGCTTTGGAACAGAATGGCGAAGGCGCGCGCCGGCTCGAAGCCGTGTTCTTCCGCGCCGATGGCGCGGTCAGGCGCGTCGCCATCGAAACCGGCGCACCCACGCGCGAGCCTGCGATCATCGATCGGCTGTTTCGCGAGAAATTGGCGACCCTCGCCGATCCGCTCGATCCGGGCTTCGGCTTCGATCTCATCCGGCTTTCGGCCAGCCGCACGGAGCGGGCCAATCCGGAAGCCGCTGATTTGCATGCCGAAGCCGATAAAGAAAAGGAGATCGGCTGCCTGATTGACCGTTTGGCGGCGCGCTTCGGGAGCGATCGCATTCTGGTTTTCCGGGCGAACGATACGCACATCCCCGAAGCGGCTTGGAAAACCGTGCCGGCGCAACATGCGGAAAGTTCAAACCTGGCCTGGGAGAAAATCCGCAAT
>JAKOWQ010000155.1 GCA_029781465.1 Pseudomonadota bacterium | reverse complement strand
GAGCCGCCCGTCAGGGCTTTGACTGGGGCGATACCGAGGGCCCCAGAGCCAAGGTGATCGAAGAGATCGCCGAACTGGCCGAAGCTGGAACAGACATGGAACGCGCCGAAGAGGCCGGGGACCTGCTGTTCGCCGCCGTCAACCTGGTGCGCGCCTATGGTGTCACCCCGGAAGAGGCCCTGCGCGCCGCCAATGCCAAGTTCGAGCGCCGTTTTCGGGGGATGGAAGCCTTGGCAGAAACACGCGGTCAGGTGTTTGTCGAAATGGCACTCGATCAGCAAGAGATGCTGTGGGTTGACGTCAAGGCGTCGGAAAAGTGATTGTCGTTATCGAAGGCATCAGCGCGTCGGGAAAAACCACCTGGTGCACTGCCCATGGTGCCAACCATACAATCCCCGAAACTGGCCCGGTCCAAAACGCGCCTTGCGAGCAAAGCGATCCGCAAGGTGCTGCGGCATATTGGGCGGGTCGCAATGTTATGCGCTGGCAGGACGCCCTCGACATGGAGCTGCGCACCGGCCTTGCCATTTGCGATACCGACCCGCTCAAGCTGCATTACACCTGGTGCCTCTGGCAAATTGGCGAAGCGACGGAACAGCAATGGCAGTTGTCCGTCCAGGCAGTGAGAGCGACGATCGAAAGGCGCGAAATCGGGTTTGCGGACGCCTACTTCGTCAAAACCATCGATCCCGATCTGGCGCGGGCGCAGGCCCGGGCCGATATGACCCGTCGCCGCCGGAAATTCGAACTGCACCTGCGTCTGCAGCCCAGTCTGTTGAAATGGTATGAAGTGCTGGCCACAGTCTTGCCCGACCGCGTTCATTTCGGTTTTCCGGACAGATTGCCCGCTTCCGGCAAGATGGAACGCTATCTAGGCCTTGGGGCGTTCGACGATTTGATCGCCGCCCTTCCCGCCTGATCGACCCCACTCAAACCCGCATGAACCGGCCCAGTTCGCGCGGATCGAGCCGAACTTCGAGGCGGCGCAAGGGGCCGCGTTCGTCTTCGCCGGATTCTTCGTCGGCCAGGACTTCGCCGTGGGCGTGGAGCCAGGCGAGGCGGTGGCCGTCGCTGACCGGCAGAACGAAGCTGTGCACCCTCGCCCCTGCGGTGAGCAACTTGCTGACCGCTTCGAGCAGGGCATCGCAGCCGAAACCGGTGACGGCGGAAACCGGCACGATCACTTCCTCACCGCGTGCGGCGACCTGTTCGGCCAGTTCTTCGGCGCGTTCGGGGCTGAGCAGGTCCCACTTGTTCCAGGCTTCAACCACCGGCACCTTGGGGGCAGAGCCGCCCTCCTCCACTATCCCTAATTCCTCCAGCACTTCCAGCACCATCCGCTTTTGCGCCGAGCTGTCCGGATTGGCGACATCGCGGACGTGGACGATCACGTCGGCAGCGGTGACCTCTTCCAGAGTGGCGCGGAAGGCGGCGACCAGCTGGGTCGGCAGATCGGAGATGAACCCCACCGTGTCGGACAGGATCGCCTTGTCCACGCCCGGCAGGCGGATCCGCCGCATGGTGGGATCGAGCGTGGCGAACAGCAGATCCTCGGCCATTACCCCCGCCCCGGTCAGGCGGTTGAACAGGGTGGATTTGCCGGCGTTGGTGTAGCCGACCAGCGCTATCACCGGCCAGGGTGCCTTTTCGCGGCGGCTGCGGTGCAGCCCGCGGGTACGGCGCACCTGATCGAGCTCGCGGCGCAAGCGCGCCATGCGATCGCGGATCATGCGCCGGTCGGCCTCGATCTGGGTTTCGCCCGGCCCGCCAAGAAAGCCGAAGCCGCCGCGCTGGCGCTCGAGGTGGGTCCAGCTGCGCACCAACCGTCCGGCCTGGTAATCGAGGTGCGCCAGTTCGACCTGCAAGCGCCCTTCGGCGGTAGCAGCGCGCTCGCCGAATATCTCGAGGATCAGCCCGGTGCGATCGATCACCTTGCGGCCAAGTTTTTCCTCGAGATTGCGTTGCTGGATCGCGCTGAGCGCGCCATCGACCACCACCAGTTCGGCATCGCCCTGATTGCAGGCCACTGCGATATTCTGGATCTGGCCTTCGCCGAACAGCGTCGCGGCCCGTGCCTCGCGAATCGGGATTGCGAGCGCATCGACCACCTCGAGTCCGATCGCCAGGGCAAGACCGCGTGCTTCCTCGATCCGCGCGGCGGTATCGATACCGGGCGCGCCCCTGCCCCGGAACTCGGGGTAAGCGATCACCGCCCGCGCGCCGCGGGTTACCTCTTCCCGGTTGTCATCAAGGAAGCTCAGGCCGGTTCCTCACCCTCACCATCGAGTTCCTCGCCGGTGAGATCGACCGGGGTGACCGGTTGGATGGTCGAAACCGCGTGCTTGTAGGCAAGCTGCACATAGCCTTCGCGTTCGAGCATCATGCAGAACAGGTCATAGGCGGCGACCCGGCCCTGCAGCATCACCCCGTTGACCAGAAACATGGTGACCTGCGCTTCGGCCTTGCGCACGCTCGAGAGGAACACATCCTGCAGCAGACGCACCTTCTTGCCGCCTTCGGCGCTGGCAAACTGGCGAGCATCGACCGGCACGCTGGGCATGATCGTCGAGATCGCGTGCTTGTAGACCAGCTGTGACTGCCCATCGCGGCGAAGCAGGATCGAGAAGTTGTCGAACCAGGTGACAATTCCCTGCAACTTGACGCCCTTGACCAGAAACATGGTCACCGGGGTCTTGTTGCGGCGGAGCAGATTGAGGAACTGATCCTGAAGGTTCTGGCCCTTCGCCGGGGCTTCGGGGACCAGAGGAGCCTCGACCGCTTCGGGTTCGGGCTTGGGCGGACGCGGACGGGCGCTCAATGTGCGCGAGCCGGACGTCGACATTCTGCTTCTCCTTCTTGTTGGCGGCCGCTTGTGCGGTCCGCGATCTGGCTGGCCCTGCGTGGCCGAACCGGAATTACCGGGCGATAATAGCCTTGCCCTGAACCTGCCGCAACGGCCTAAATGCTGCAACGCATCATTCGTCACCGGCCGTTTCGAATTCGCCTTCTTCATCCTCGCGCCGTTCGGCCATGCCCAGCAGCTTGAGCTTGCGGTGCAATGCCGATCGCTCCATCCCGATGAACGCGGCGGTGCGTGAGATGTTGCCCGAAAAGCGCCGGATCTGGACCTTGAGGTATTCGCGCTCAAAGCTTTCGCGCGCCTCGCGCAAGGGCACGCCCATCAGCGCAGGCATGCCGTTGTCGCCCGCGATCCGTCCGCTGACGATTTCCGCCGGGAGCATGTCGGCATCGATGCGCGAAAGACGTTCGCGCGGGGTGAGGATTATCGTGCGTTCAACCACGTTGCGCAACTGGCGCACGTTGCCCGGCCATTCGTAGCTTTGCAGCGCTGCCATAGCCTCGGTGTTGACCTCGGGCGGAGGGACGCCCTGATCGGCCGCAAAGCGGGCGAAGAAATGGTCGACCAGCATCGGAATGTCCTCGCGCCGATCCGCCAGCGAAGGGATTGCCACCGGCACTACGTTGAGCCGGTAGAACAGATCCTCGCGAAAGCGTTTGTCGGCGATTTCCTTTTCCAGATCGCGCGCGGTGGAAGAGACCACCCGCACATCGACGCGGATCTGGCGATGCCCGCCGACCCGCACGAACGCCTGCTCGGTCAGCACCCTGAGGATGCGGGCCTGGGTGGAAAGCGGCATGTCGGCGACTTCGTCGAGGTAGAGCGTCCCCCCATCGGCCATTTCCAGCAGACCGGCACGCACCAGCTTGCCGCTCGCCTCCTCGCCAAACAGCTCCTGCTCGAAGCGCTCGGGGGTAATCCGGGCCGAATTGACCGTGACAAAGGCATGCCCTGCGCGCGGGCTCCACGAATGGAGCAGGCGCGCCGCGACTTCCTTGCCCGCGCCGGCCGGCCCGGAAATCAGCAGGCGGCTGCCGGTGTTGGCAACCCGCTTGAGCGTGGCCCGGACCTGGTTGATCGCGGAGGAATTGCCCGTGAACTCATCCGAGGTGACGAATCCCTCGCGCAGCCGTGCATTTTCCCGCCGCAGGCGCTCGGTTTCGGTGGCGCGCGCGACCAGCAGCAGCAGGCGCTCGGCCTCGAAGGGCTTTTCGATGAAATCCATCGCCCCGCGCCCGATCGCGGAAACCGCCGTGTCGATGTTGCCGTGCCCGGAAAAGATGATCACCGGCAGTTCGGGCTCGCGAGCCTTGATCGCGTCGAGCACTTCAAGCCCGTCCATCGGGCTGCCATGCAGCCAAACGTCGAGCAGGACCAGGCTGGGCCGGCGCTGATCGATCATGTCGAGCGCGCTGGTACTGTCGCCAGCGGTGCGGCATTCGTAGCCTTCATCGCTCAGCACACCGGCGACGAGTTCGCGGATGTCGCGTTCGTCATCGACGATCAGAATATCGAGCGCCATTCAATCTTCCTTATGCAAATCATTCGGCCGCCTCGGATGCGGACTGGCCGCCCGAAACGGGATCGCGCGCAAAGCGCATGGTAACAACGCTGCCCCCGCCCTCGCCGGCGGCAAAGGTCATCTCACCGCCGTGTTCCTCGACAATCTTGTTGACGATCGCGAGCCCCAGACCGGTTCCCTTCTCGCGCGTGGTGACATAGGGTTCGACGATCCGCTCGCGATCCTGGGGCAGGCCGATCCCGTTGTCGGCAATCGCAATTTCGATCGAGTCGGGCGAACTCTTGATCGTCACCGCGATACGCCCGCGATAGTCGGCCTCCGCCTGCTTGGCCCGCGCCTCAACCGCCTCAACCGCGTTCTTGAGGACATTGGTCATCGCCTGGCCGAACTGGTGGCGATCGCAGGCGACAATTCCCACCTCGTCATCGGCCACGAAGGCAAAGTTGATGTCCGGGCGCGCGACTTCCTGAAGAAACAGCGCCTGACGGGCGAGATCGACCGGGTCTTCACCACGGAAGATCGGCTTGGGCAGCCGCGCAAAGGAAGAAAACTCATCGACCATCCGCCGGAGATCGCCGACCTGGCGGATGATCGTCCCGGTCAGCTCCTCGAACAGTTCGGCATCGGCGGTAATCAGCTTGCGGTAGCGGCGGCTCAGACGTTCGGTGGCAAGCTGGATCGGGGTGAGCGGGTTCTTGATTTCATGCGCGATCCGGCGGGCAACGTCGGACCAGGCCGCCTGGCGCTGATCGAGCAACTGACGGGTGATGTCCTCGAAGGTGATCACGTGGCCCGCTGCCCCGCCGCTCACCTTGACCGCCAGAGTCAGCAGTTCGCTGCCCTTGGCATATTGCACGATCCCGCTTTCCTTCTCGCCCGCGACGATCGCGGCAAGCTGAGGCAGGATCTCCTCAAGCGGTTCACCGATCGGGGCTTCGGCCCCCCGTTCGAGCAGCAGCTTCTGCGCCGAGCCGTTCATCAGCCGGATGCGGCCGTCCGGCGAAGTCGAGACGATTCCCGCAGTCACCGATTCGAGCACCGCCTCGATGAAGGCGCGGCGCTCGTCGAGTTGCTGGTTGGCACCCAGGAGCGCCTGGGTCTGGCGTTCGAGCTGCCGGGTCATGCGGTTGAAAGCGCGGTTGAGCAGGCCGATTTCGTCGGCGCCGGTGCGGCCCTCGACTCGCATCGAGAAATTGCCCGCTCCCACCTCGCGCGCGGCGGAAACGAGCTGGTAGAGCGGCTTGACCTGACGGTCGGCGAAGCGCAGCCCGAACCACACCGCCAACCCGACCAGTGCCAGGCTGGCCACGAACAGCCCGACATTGAAGCGCAGCTGCAGGATCCGGGCCTGCCGGGTCAGCTCGTCATAGGCCCGGACGATGTTCTGCGCATAGCCGGTCGAAAGCAGGTCGGACTTGCGCACCGTGAAGAGATAGATCCCCGCCCTGCGGTCGATCGGGGTCACAGCCTTGATCGAGTTGTCGGCCGAGGACACAACGATTTCGGTCCCCTGGTCGAGCTGACGCAGAGCGCTGCCTGAGATTTCCGAAAGCGGTGCATCGCCGCGCGTGAAGGCGGCCTTGGTCAGCTGGCCATCGGGCGCCTTCTGAATGATGGTCGATTCGTTGATCTTCCGGTGCAGCACCTGGTACTGGTAGTATTCGACGAACTCGTTGCTGGCGATCGGCACCTGGGCCAGTTCGTCGCGCAGGTCGGCGGCCATGGCGAGCGATTCGTATTCCATGTCGCGCTGGGTCTGCTCGTAATAGCCCCGCGCCAGTTTGTTGGCGTTTTCCAGCAGGCCGCGCGAATTGTCCGAAAACCAGAACTCCACGCCCGACTGGAACAGCAGCGAGGCAAAGATCACCACAAGCAGCGTCGGCACTGCCGAGATCATCGAGAACAGGAACACCAGGCGGACATGTAGCTGCCCGCCCCCGCTTGCCGCCTCGGCCGCGCGTTGCAGGGCGATGCGCCGCCCCAGCAGCACCAGGATCGCCATGGCCGGAACCAATGTGCCGACCAGCAGTGTGGCGGTGAGATTGGTGGGCATCAGCTGCCCGCTGTTCGACTGCCGGGTCACCGCAAACCATGAGACCGCGGTCATCACCAGAAAGCCGATTACCGAGGCTACTTCCATGATGGCGAAGAAGTTGGCCCGGCGGGCGCCGATCTGTACCCGTCGCCACCAGCGCGGCCAGCCCTTGTTGCGCTCGGCACTCATAGTTGCGTGGTTACAACACCCCTGTTGCAAAGTTGCAAGGGGGTTTCCTTTCGGCTCGGCGCGCTACGCCTTCGACAGATCGACGGGGTCAATCGCCAGTTCGTGCAGCCGCTTGCGCAAGGTGTTGCGGTTGATACCCAGCAACTGGGCCGCGCGCAGCTGGTTGCCCCCGGTTTCCCGCAGTGCGAGAACGAACAGCGGACGCTCGAAGGCCGCAAGCGCGGCATCGTAAAGCTGCCCGGGCGCGGGATGGTTGTCCGCCATCCAGTGCGCAACGGCGGCGTCGAGCCCGGCGGGCTCAATCTCAGGCCGTTCGACCCGCGCCAGCAGGGGCGAAACAGCCGCCGCATCGATGGTTTCTTCACGCGAAAGCAGCGCAAGACGGTAGATGAAGTTGCGCAGCTCGCGCACGTTACCGCGCCATGGCTGGCGTGAAAGCAACTGACCGGCGTCCTCGGTCAACTGGTGGCGCGGCAAGCCTTCGGCCGCGGCAAGCTGGAGGAAGTGCCGGGCCAGCGCCGGAATATCGTCGCTGCGCTCGCGCAGCGCGGGACGGCGGATCGGCACGACATTGAGGCGATAGAACAGGTCCTCGCGGAACGTCCCCGCCGCGATCATCGGTTCGAGATCCCTGTTGGTGGCAGCAACGATCCGGACATCGACCTTTACTTCTTCGCGCCCTCCGACCCGGCGCACGCTCCCCGATTGCAGCGCGCGCAGCAGGCGGGTTTGTGCCTGCATCGGCATGTCACCGATCTCGTCGAGAAACAGGGTGCCACCGTTGGCCTGCTCGAACTTGCCGATGTGGCGCGCGACGGCACCGGTGAAGGCGCCTTTTTCGTGGCCGAACAGCTCGCTTTCGATCAGGTCGGCGGGGATCGCGGCAGTGTTGACCGCTACGAAGGGACCCTCCTTGCGATGGCCGAGCTGGTGGATCGCCTCTGCCACCAGTTCCTTGCCGGTGCCGCTTTCGCCAAGCACCAGCACGGTCAAATCGTTGCGCAGCACGCGGGTTATCATGCGATAGACCGCCTGCATCGCCGCCGAACGCCCGACCAGCGGCAAGCCGGCGACCGGTGCTTCCTCCTCGCCGCCACCGCGGGCCTGCGCCGCACCTACGGCCTGGCGAACCGTGCGGGCAAGTTCATCGATATCGAACGGCTTGGGAAAATACTCGAATGCGCCGGTATCGCTGGCGCGCACGGCGGTATCGAGCGTGTTCTGCGCGGAAAGGATGATGATCGGCATCGCCGGGGCGAGTTCCCGCACGGTGCCGATGGTCTCGATCCCATCGCCGTCGGTCAGCATCACATCGGTAACCAGCGCCTGGTAACCGTTGGCGGCCAGCAACCGGTCGCGCTCGGCGATCGAATCGCAATGGGTGACCCCGAAACCTTCGGCCTCAAGCGCGGCAGTGATCACCAGCGCGATCGAGCTATCGTCTTCCACCAGCAGCACGCTCATGCGGCTTCCCCGTCACTGATCTGTCGTTTCGCGATGGCCATCGGCAGATGGACGCGAAAGTGGGTTACTCCGGCCGCCTCGTCGCGTTCGTGAGCGATCCGCCCGTTCATGTCGCGCACCAGCCGACGGACCAGCGCCAGGCCCAGCCCCTGACCGCTCTTCTTGGAGGTGACGAACGGTTCGAACACGTGCTCGCGCATGGCCGGATCGATTCCGGGGCCGTTGTCGCTGACCCTGAGCTCGATCGGAAGGCGCACCGGGTTGCCGTCCGCACCGCGCTGCAATTGCAGCCCGCTGGCAAAACGCGTGCGCACCCTGATGCGCGGGGCGGCAACTTCCTTGCAGGCATCTGCGGCATTGGCCAGAAGGTTGAGCAATACCTGAACCAGCGCGTCGGGATTGCCCTGCACCGGCGGCAACGAGGGGTCGAACTCCTCGACAATTGGCGGAGAAGAACCGCTGGCCGCAAGGACCGCCGTGGCGCGGCGCACTGCCTCATGCAGGTTGCAGGGTTGCAGCTCGGGCGCGGTGCGCCGCGATAGCGACTGCATCTGATCGATCAGCTTGGCGATGCGATCGACCTCATCCGCGATCAGCCCGGTCAGCGCGAGATCGCTCCCTTCAAGCTTGCGGCCCAACAGCTGAGCCGCGCCGCGAATCCCGGCAAGCGGGTTCTTGATCTCGTGGGCAAGGATGTCGGGCGCGCGCAGCACCGGATTGTCACCGCTGCCGGGATCTCCGCTGATGGCTTCGGCGCCGCTGTTGTCATGCAGGGTCATGATCTGCCAGCCGGGCTGCTCGATCATCGGGGTTACCGTTACATCGACCCGCCGCCCGCCCTTGCCGAGAACGCGCAGGGCTACCGCACGGGCGGAGACGTGGGCGTCGGTCTCCGAGAGCCGCTGCGCAAGGTGCGGCTCCTCGAACACCACCAGCTCGCTCAGCGCGCGTCCTTCCAGGCGGCGAAAGCTCTGCCCGAAGAACTGCTCCGCTGCCGGGTTGGCAGCCGCCACCTTCTGACCCGGAGCGAGCAACACCACCCCGAGCGAGAGACTGGCAAGCTGGCGCTGGGCGGATGACACCGGCTCAGGCCGCCCGGCGATCGAGGAACGGCGCATAGAACGCCGACAGGTGGTCCATCACCTCACGCGGGTCGTCGACGAAGTTGACCATGTTGCGAAAATGCGCCGATCCAGGCAGCCCGCGCGTGTACCAGCCCAGGTGTTTGCGGGCCATCTTGACGCCGGTATCTTCGCCGTAGTGCTCAAGCATCCAGCGATAATGCTCGAGGATCAGCGCGAGTTGGTCGGCAAGCGTGGGATCGGCCAGTTCCTCGCCGCTGCGCAGCCAGTGCATCACCTGCGCGAGCAGCCACGGTTTGCCATAGGCTCCGCGCCCGATCATCACCCCGTCGGCGCCCGACTGCTCGAGCGCCCGCGCGGTATCCTCGATCGCGCAGATGTCCCCGTTGACAATCACCGGGATAGATACCGCCTGCTTGACCTTGCGGACAAAGCTCCAGTCGGCCTGGCCCTTGTACATCTGGTTGCGGGTGCGACCGTGCACCGTGACAAGCCTGGCCCCCAGGTCTTCGGCGATGCGCGCCAGTTCGGGGGCATTGAGGCTGTCATGGCACCACCCCATCCGCATCTTGACCGTGACCGGCACCGACACCGCCTTGACCGTCGCCGCAATCAGCCGGGTTGCAAGCGGCACATCGCGCATCAGCGCCGAACCGGCATCGCCGTTGACGACCTTCTTCACCGGGCAGCCCATGTTGATATCGATGATCGCCGCGCCGCGATCCTCCACCAGACGGGCCGCATCGGCCATCTGATCGGGCTCGCAGCCGACCAGCTGCATCGACACCGGCTCTTCGGCCGGGTCCCACATCGCCTTCTGCACCGATTGACGGGTTTCGCGGATCGCGGCGGGGCTGGCGATCATCTCGGTTACGTTGAGCCCCGAGCCAAAGCGGCGGACCAGGCGACGGAACGGCAGGTCGGTGACCCCGGTCATCGGTGCGAGCACGACCGGACAGTCGATCTGCACCGGGCCGATCGCGATCGGGGCAAGCCTTGGCGGGGTGGGAAGCGGGTTCATCGGTGGGTGTGCCTAAAATTTGGGCAGCACATAGGGAATTGCCGCGAAGGCAGCAAGGCTTTACCCGCAAAGTCCAGAGATGAGCGATCCTGGCCCTCCCCTTCCCTCGTGTGCGGCGGTTATCGTCGCGGCCGGACAAGGACTGCGCGCGGGCCAGCCTCTGCCCAAGCAGTTCGCCTTGTGGCGCGGCAAGCCGGTGGTGCGCCACTCCGCCGAAGCATTGGCGGCTGCGGGGATCGCTCCGATCGCGGTGGCGATCCCGGCGGGCGCGCAGGATCTGGCTGGAGCGGCATTGGCGGGGATCGCCGGGATCCGCTTGATCGAAGGCGGTGCGACGCGGCAGGAATCGGTCTCAAAAGCCCTTGCCGCGCTTGAAGCGGATGCTCCGGCAGCGGTGCTGATCCACGACGCGGCCCGCCCCTGCCTGCCCCGCGCGGTGATAGACCGGCTGATCGCGGCGCTGGCCTTGCAGCCGGGAGCAATTCCGGTGCTGCCGGTAGTTGACAGTCTGGCCCACACCGAAGGGACACTGATGGGCATGCCTGCCCGGCGCGAGGCGCTGCGCCGGGTGCAGACCCCGCAAGCCTTTCGCTATCCGGCGATTCTGGCTGCGCACCAAGCCTGGGATGGCCCCGCCGATGCCGGTGACGACGCCCAGGTGGCGCAGGCAGCCGGGCTGACCGTAGCGCTGGTCGAAGGAGACGAAGCCTTGCACAAGCTGACCTTCGCCACGGATTTCGAGCAGCCCAGGCCTGCGATGCGGATCGGCACCGGCTACGATGTCCACCGCCTTGCGGACGGCGAAGAGTTGTGGCTGTGCGGCGTCAAGATCGATCATCCGCGCGGCCTTGCCGGGCATTCGGATGCCGACGTGGCGATCCATGCGCTGGTCGATGCGATCCTGGGTGCG
>JAKOWQ010000136.1 GCA_029781465.1 Pseudomonadota bacterium | reverse complement strand
CGCACCGGATCGCGCCGCGCTCGACCCCGCGGCGCTCGCCGCCGCCGGGCTTGACGAGGCGCAATGGGCCGGGCTGCGCTTCACCATGGCTGCCGGCTATGCAGCCCGCCCGGTGCGGACCGCTTGCCTTGGGCTGTGGCACGCGCTGGCCGAGGGCGAGGCCGATGGTTTCGATTCGGCGCCCGGCGAGTGGCGCCAGCTGATCGTCTGGCGCCGCGATCACACTCCCCATTTCCGCCTGCTCGAAGCCGACGAATTCGCCGTGCTCGACGCCCTGGTGCGGGAGCGCACTCTGGGCGAGGCCACTGCCGCCGGCGATCCCGCGCGGCTGGGCGAGTGGCTGGCGCAGTGGCTGGGCGAAGGGCTGTTTTCGGGCTTTTCGGCGGCGCTATAGCCCCTTCGCCACCACCTTGCGCAGCACCTGAACATAGGTCTCGGGCTCCTGCGCGCCGGGGATCAGGAACTTGCCGCCCACCACCATCGCGGGAACGCCCGAGATGTTCATGTCCCAGGCGGCGGACTGTTCGCGCCGCACGATCAGGCCCAGCGCCTCGTCCGCGATCGCCGCCAGCGCGCCATCCCGGTCGAGCCCCACCGATGCGGCGACATCGGCCAGCACCTGCGGATCGCCGATCCGGCGGCGCTGCTGAAAATGGGCGTCGAACAGCGCCAGCTTGAGCCGGTTCTGCGCCTCGGCACCGCTCTCGATCAGCGCCCATTTGAGCAGCTTGTGCGCGGCAAAGGTGTTCCACATCATCGCCGGCGGCGGATCGCCCGCTCCGGCATAGGCAAACGAATAGCCCGCGCGCGCGCCGATCTCGACCAGCTTCGCGCGGTTGCCTTCGGCCTCTTGCGGGCTGCGGCCGTATTTGCGGGCGATGTGTTCGGCCTGGCCCTCGCCGTCCACCGGCATATCGGGGTTGAGTTCGAAGGGCAGCCAGCGGATCTCGGCCGCAATCTCGCCTTCGAGCAGGGCAAGCGCCTTTTGCAGCTGGCTGTAGCCGATGATGCACCACGGGCACATCACGTCGGACCAGATGTCGATGGTCAGGCGGGCGGGTGCGTTCATCGCTCGAGCCACCATTTGAGCAGGTGATGCGCGATCGCCTGGGAGGGCGGAGCGATGAAGCGGGCATCCTCCTCGCCGCGCATCGCGGCCGCCACTTCTTCGCGGGTGAACCAGCCGGCCTCGTCAAGCTCGGTGCGGTCGATCACGATCGCGTCGCTCAGCGCATGGGCATGGCAGCCGATCATCAGGCTGGAGGGGAACGGCCAGGGCTGGCTGGCGACGTAGCTCACGTCGCGCACTTCCACCCCGGCTTCCTCGCGCACCTCGCGCGCCACCGCTTCTTCGATGCTCTCCCCCGGCTCGACAAAGCCGGCCAGCGCCGAAAGCCGCCGGGGCGGAAAGCGCGGTTGACGGCCCAGCAGCAGGCGCCCCTCATGCTCGACCAGCATGATCGTCACCGGATCGACGCGGGGGAAATGCTCGGCCTTGCAGACATCGTTGGTGCAGGTGCGCTGCCATCCGCCCTTGGCGAGTACCGTGCCGTTGCCGCAGCGCGCGCAGAAGCGGTGGCGGGCATGCCAATCGACCAATGCCCGCGCCGTGCCATAGGTCGCCAGTTCATCGAGGCTGAGCGACGACATCGCCGCCCACAGGCGCGGATTGGCCGGGGCAACCGAACCCAGAAGGTGCGGCGCCACCGCCGCGAAACAGGCCTTGCCGGCAGCAAAGCCCAGGAACACCAGTTCGGCATCGGGATCGGCATCGCCGAGGTTGCCCCAATCGAGCCCGCCCTCAGGCGTAATCAGCGGATCGAGCCCGTCGAGCCGCAGCAGCCGGGCGCGCCAGTCCATCAGCGCGGCCAGGGCCTCCGGATCGGCGCGGACGTTGTCCGCCCGGTCAAGCCCCGATCCGGCGAAGGCGATGGCGAGCCTCAAGGCGCCTTGCCCCGCGCGGAGAGATCGGCACCCACCGCCTTGGGAAATTCGCTGAGCACCGGAAGCTTGTCCTGCGGCATGTATTGCACGTAGAGGCTGGTGCGCAGCGCCATCTTCATCTGGGCAAAGCCGATCGTGCCGGCCGCGCCCGACCAGCCGAACAGCCCTTCATCCTTGCCGTTGCCAACCACTCCGCCGGCGCCGAAGTGCTGCCCGGCGATCCAGGTCCCGGTCAGATCGGCACCAGCGGGAAGCAGGTTCGACGTGCCCATCGCCACTGCCGCTTCGCTCATCACCCGTTTGCCACCATGAACTCCCCGGTTGACCAGCATGGCCAGAAAACGATCGAAATCGGCCGGAGACGTGACCAGCCCCGATCCGCCGAAGGCGAAGGGGATCGGATCATGATAGATCGACTTACCGGGCCGGTCGATCGCGACGGGGCGCTTGAGCAGAAGCAGGTAATTGGTGGTGAGATGCCTGCTGGCCGATTGCGGCACCTGGAAGAAACTGTTTTCCATCCCAAGCGGCCCGAACAGGCGTTCGGCCACGAAGTTTTCCAACCGCTGGCCGCAAGCGCGCTCGATCAGCAGGCCCAGCACGTCGAGGCTCATCGAGTAGGACCATTTGCGCCCGGGTTCGGCCACCAGGGGGACCAGCGCGGCGCGGCGCAGGAACTCTTCCGGGCCGGGGGTCGGCGGGCCGTCGTTGACGCCTGGCACCTTGCGCCGCGACAGCAGACCGGGGTTGACCCCGAGCCGGGTCAACTCCGCCGAGCACTTGTCCTTGCCCACCACAGCATAGCCAAGCCCGCTTGTGTGGGTCAGCAGGTGGCGCACCGTCATCACCTGTTCCGCCGGGCGCGCGGCCAGGCTCTTCGCCGGATCGAGCGCCACCTGCATATGGGCGAATTCGGGGATGAAATCGGCCACCGGCTGATCCAGCCCGAACCGCCCTTCTTCGATCAGGATCATCGCCGCCATGCCGGTGAGCGGCTTGGTCATCGAATAGGCGCGAAACAGGCTGTCCGGGCCATAGGGGTCCTTGTCGTCAAACCCCTCGCGCCCACGGGCGATGAAGCCGGGCGCGCCATCGCCCCAGCCCAGCGCGGCGATCATCCCCGATACCTTGCCCGAGCGGGCATAGCGATCGACCATCGCGGTGACCGCGGGCCATTGCCCCTCGATCCCTTCGGCGGCCCAGGCCATCCGCCCCAGCGGCACGGCACCAAGCAGCGCGCCCACGCCCAGTCCGGCCCCGCCGCGCAGCAGCGAACGGCGCGAAACCGGCAAATCCATGTGATGCGGCAAATTCATTCTCCCGAACTGTTCTTGCGCGCCAGACGCGCCGCCTTGGCGAACAGCGTGGGCAGTCCCGCCGCGCCCAGGTCGTCCAAGGACCACCACTCGCCCGGCAGGGCCGCGAACCTAGCCCAATCGCTGCCCGAATAAAGCATCAATTGCAGATCGAGATCGAAATGGCTGAAAGAGTGGCGCACGGTGCCCTGTGCCGCCCATTCGCCTGGCATAGGCGGCGCGGCATCGCCATCGGCGCGCGCCGACCAGCCATCGTCGGGCAGCGCGCGCATCCCCGCCAACATGCCCCGCCCCGGCCGCCGGATCAGCCAGACAGTGCCATCGCGCTCCACCCAGTAAGCGCGGCCCTGGCGTAGCGGGCGCGCCTTCTTCGGCGCCTTGGCCGGAAAGCGCTCCGCCCCCGCGCCGCGCGCCTGGCAGTGCGCCGCCAGCGGGCAGGCATGGCACGACGGCGCGCGGGCCGTGCAAACGGTCGCCCCAAGATCCATCATCGCCTGGGCGAAATCGCCCGCGCCGGCATCCGGGGTCAGCCGATCGACTGCCGCGCGGATTTCCCTCTTGGCCCCCGGCAGCGGTTCGGCAATCGCGAAGAGCCGCGCCGCGACCCGCTCGACATTGGCATCGACCACCACCGCCCGCCGGCCAAAGGCAATCGCCGCCACCGCCGCCGCCGTATAGGCGCCCAGCCCCGGCAACTGGCGCAACTCTCCCTCGCTGTCCGGAAATCGCCCGTCCCTTGCCGTCACCGCGCGGGCACAGGCGATCAGGTTGCGCGCGCGGGCATAGTATCCCAGCCCGGCCCAGGCAGCCATCACCTCGGCCTCGTCCGCGCCCGCCAGCGCCGCGACGCTGGGCCAGCGGCGGGTGAAAGCCTCGAAATAGGGCACCACTGCCGCCACGGTGGTCTGTTGCAGCATCACTTCGGACAGCCACACCCGGTAAGGATCGGGCGGCGGCATGCCCGGCGGGCTGCGCCAGGGCAAGGCGCGGGCATTCGTCCCGTACCAGGCGAGCAAGTCCCCGGCGATCCGCTGCGCGCTGGCATCCATGCGCGGGCTATGGCATTGCTGGCCGGGCCATGGAAACCCCCCGCGATCCCAAGCACAAGCCCACGCGCCGCTTCGAGCGGCCGCGCGGGCGCGGACCGCGCTCGGTGGGAGAGCTGATGCCCGAGATCGGACGGACCGCGTTCCGCCGCTTCGGCTTCATCCAGTCCAGCGTGGTGACCCGCTGGGCCGAGATCGTGGGCGAACGCCATGCCCGCCATTGCATGCCCGAGGCGATCCGTTTTCCCCCCGGTGAAAAGCGCGACGGGATCCTGCAACTGGTGGTGGTGCCCGCCCACGCCCCGATCATCGTCCACGTGGTGCCCGAGATCATCGAGCGGGTGAACCGCTTCTTCGGCTACAACGCGATCGCCAGGGTCAAGCTCCGGCAAGGCGAGGTTAAGCCGCCGCCTGCCACCAAGCCTGCCGCCGCGCCGCCCTCGCTGCGTCCGATTCCGGTGGAATTGGGCGAAAGCCTGCGCGATATCGGCGACCCTGAACTGCGCACGGTGCTCGAATCGCTGGCGCGGGCAATGACTGTCCAAGGTGGAAACGAAACGGATGAGCAATAGCGTGAAGAAGCTGGCCCTGGCCCTGATGGCCTTCTTTGGCGCGGCCGCACTTGCCGCGCATGCCGCAACCCCGGCCAAACCGGCCGCGCGTGCGGCTGCTGCAAGGGATTGGAGCAAGGCCGTGTCCTTTACCGCGGCGGGCGGGATCCTGCGCGGCAACCCGGCGGCACGGGTCAGGCTGGTCGAATACATCAGCTATACCTGCCCGCATTGCGCCCATTTTGAGGGTGAGGCCACCCCGGCGATCGACGCCGGTTATGTCAAGGGCGGCAAGGTCCAGGTGGAAGTGCGGCCCTTCGTGCGCAACATGTTCGACGTCACCGCGTCGCTGCTGGCCCACTGCGGCGGGCCGGAGCGCTTTTTCGGCAACCACGCCGCGCTGCTGGCAAGTCAGACCACCTGGATCAAGGGAGCCAGCACGGCCGATGAAAAGACGCTTCAGCGCTGGTCGAACCCCGATTTCGCCACCCGGATGAAGCTGATCGCCGGGGATCTGGGGCTGACCGCGCTGATGCAGAAGCGCGGCTATACCGAGGCCCAGCTCAACACCTGCCTGGCTGACCGGGCAATGGCCCAGAAGTTCGTCGATCTTACCAACTCGGCAGTGACCGACCACAATGTCCAGGGCACTCCCAGCTTCCTCATCAACGACAAGTTGCAGGACAACGTCTGGGACTGGCAGGCGCTGCGCCCGGCACTCGACAAGTCGCTGCCCTGATCTGTCGAGAGTCCTGTGGAGAAGCCGCCGGCGTGGCGCTTCGCCCGTTTCCACCCCTGCCCCGCCGGGCTAGCCTGAGCGGATGATTCCGGAGAATCCCAGACCATGACCCGCCGTCTTGCCTTTGCCGCCCTCATTCCGCTCGCTCTTGGCCTTGCTGCCTGCAACAAGGGGGGCGACGATGCCGCCTCGGCCGGGCTTTCGGGCGATCCGATCGCCCCGATCGCCGCGCCCGCGGGTAAGAACTGGGCGGAAACCGTCGCCATCACCGAGGAAGGCGGTTACCGCATGGGCAACCCCGATGCACCGATCAAGGTGATCGAATATGCTTCGCTGACCTGTTCGCACTGCGCCGATTTCACCGCCGAGGCCGGCAGCGAACTGCGCGATCAATTCGTCGCTTCGGGCCGCGTCTCCTATGAAATGCGCAACCTGGTGCGCGACGGGGTTGATCTGACGCTGGTCCAGCTGACCCGGTGCAGCGCACCCGAAAGCTTTTTCGCGCTGACCGACCAGACCTTCGCCAATCAGCACGCCTTCTTCGACAAGGCGCAGAACGCCCCGAAGCCAGCCCAGGAAGCGGCCTTTGCCGCCGCTCCCGCGCAGCGCGGCATGGCGATTGCCAAACTGGTTGGCGCCGACGAGTTTTTTGCCGCGCGCGGGATCGGCGCCGATCAGGCTGGCAAATGCCTGGCCGATACCGCCAACGCCGAAAAGATCGCCACCATGTCGAACGAGCAGAGCGTGAAGTACGACATCCAGGGCACGCCGACCTTCCTGATCAACGGCCGCAAGGTCGATTACAACACCTGGCCCAAGATCAAGGATGAGCTGATGAAGCTCGGCGCGCGCTAGGCCGGAGCTGAAGAGGGGCACCAGGCCACACCGATGCGGATCAAGCGGCTCAAACTCTCCGGCTTCAAGAGCTTTGTCGAGCCGGCCGAGCTCAGGATCGAGCCGGGGCTGACCGGGGTGGTGGGCCCCAATGGCTGCGGCAAATCCAATCTGCTTGAAGCAATCCGCTGGGTGATGGGCGAATCGAGCCCCAAGTCGATGCGCGGCGGGGGCATGGAAGACGTGATCTTCGCCGGTACTGCCCAGCGCCCGGCGCGCGATTTCGCCGAAGTGGTGCTCCACGCCGATACCGGTGACAACGACAGCGAGATGGAAGTCGTGCGCCGGATCGAGCGCGGCGCGGGATCGGCCTACCGGATCAACGGGCGCGACGTGCGGGCCAAGGACGTGGCGCTGGTTTTCGCCGATGCGGCAACCGGCGCGCACAGCCCGGCGCTGGTCAGCCAGGGCCGGATCGCCGCGGTGATCGCCGCCAAACCGGCCGAACGGCGGATGATGCTGGAAGAGGCAGCCGGGATTGCGGGGCTGCACGTACGGCGCAAGGACGCCGAACAGAAGCTGCGCGCGACCGAGGCCAACCTGGCCCGGCTCGAAGACCTGATGGGCCAGCTTGACCAGCAGATCGGCACCCTGCGCCGCCAGGCCCGCGCCGCCGAGCGCTACAAGGCGCTGACCGACAGGATCCGGCTGGCCGAGGCGCGGCTGGTCTATGCCCGCTGGCGCGATGCTGCCGCAGCGGCCGAAGCCGCCCGCACCGAGGCCCAGGGGGCAGAGGCCCGCGTTGCCGAAGCCCAGGGCGCGATGAAGGCCGCGCAGGACGCCCAGCACCAGGCTGCCGAAGCATTGAGCCAGGCGCGCGACGAACTTGCCGACCGGCGCGACGATTGCACCGCCCACGGCCACCGCATGGCCCAGCTGACCGGCCAGCTCGAAGCCGCCGAACAGCGGCTGAAGGACCTTGAGCGCCAGCACAGCCGGCTTGAGGAAGACCGCGGCGAGGCTGACCGGCTGACCCGCGACGCCGCCGAGGCGCTGGCCAGGCTCGAACGCGATCTGGCCGAGGGCGAGACCAACCTTGAGGCGGACGAGCGCCGCCGTCCGGTGATCGCCGCCGCGCTAGACGATGCCGATCGCAATCTGCGCGGGGCCGAATTGGCCCTGGCCAAGGCCACCGCCGATCAGGCCGGGGTCGAGGCCGAATGGCGCGTCGCCGATGCCGAGCTCGCCGCCGTCGGCCAGCGCCTCGCCCGGCTGGAAAACGAGGCCCGGCGCCAGTCCGAGCTGAGCGAAGCTCTGGCGCGCGAGGGCGATCCGCAGGCCGCGCTGGCCGAAGCCGAGCGCGCGCGCGATGCCGCCGCGTCCGCCTTGGCTGCGGCCCGAGCGGCGCTCGAAGGACAACAGACGCGCAAAGGCGAATTGCAGGCCGCGCGCGATGCCGCTGCCTCGGCCCTGGCCGCCGCCCGCGCCGATCTTGCCGGGATCGAGCGCGAATACGCCGCGCTGGTGCGCGATCGCGATGCCCGCGCCCGTCAGGCCAACGGCAAGCACGGCCTGCCCATCGCGCTCGACAAGGTGCGCGCCGCACCCGGCTATGAGCGCGCGCTGGCCGCCGTTCTGGGACGCGATGCCAAGGCGCCGCTGGGTTCAGCCCCGGCCGGCGAGGACGGCCGGTTCTGGACGGGCGCGGCCGCACCCGCGCCGGTCAGGGACAGCCTGGGCGCCCACGTCGATGCTTGCCCCGATGAGCTCAAGGCGCGCCTTGCGCTGGTTCACTTTGCCGAGGCCGACGATGGCCGCGCGCTGGGCCCGGGCGAATGGCTGGTAAGCCGCGACGGGCGGATTCGCCGCTGGGACGGGTTCGTGGCCAAAGGCGAAGGCGCCGCGGAAGCTGCCCGGCTCGAGGCCGAAAACCGGCTCGCCGCGCTCGAAGCCGAATTGCCCGGCAAGCGCGCGCTGGCCGAGGAGGCCGAAACGCTGTCCGGCCAGGTCCAGTCCGAACTGACCGAAGCGCAGACCGGCGCAATCGCCGCCGAACGCGCGGTTGCCCAGGCCGCCGAGGCCGAGCGCACCGCGCTTCGTGCGCTCGATCAGGCCGAAGCCGCCCGCACCCGGCTGGAGGCGCGCCGCGCCGAACTAGCCGAAGCCGCGGGCGATCTGGCCGAGCAGGTCCGCCAGGCCGAAGCCGAGCGAGCGCAGGCAGAACAACGCCGTGCCCAGCTGCCCGACCCTGCGGCCGGTCGTGCCCAGTTGGCCGCGGCGCAAGCCCGCCACGATGCCGCGCGCCAGGGCCTGCAGGCCGCCAGCGCTGCGCTGGCTGCGCACGATCAGGCCCTGGCCGTGGCGCGCGAACGCTGCAACAGCCAGCGCGCCGACATCCGCTCGTGGCAGGGCCGCGCGGGCGATGCCGCCAGCCGCCTCGCGGCGATGGCCCGCCGCTTCGAGGAGATCGAGGAAGAACGCGCGGTGGTCGCGGCCAAGCCCGCCGGGCTGATGCGCGAGATCGAACAGGGCGATGCGGTGCGCGCGCGGCTGTCCGCCGAACTGGCCGAGGCCGAAGCCAGGGTCGCCAGCACAGGCGAAGCCGCGCGTCAGGTCGAAGCCGCGTTCCACGCCGCCAACGAGGCGCTGGCCTCGGCCCGCGAAAGCCGCGCCGGTGCCACGGCCCGCGCCGAGAACGAGGAAGCCCGCCGCGCCGAAATGGCCGGCATTTCGGGCGAGCGCTTTCAATGCCCGCCCCCACTGCTGCCCGAACGCTTCGCTTTCGCCTCGGACGACGTGCTGGGCGCGGGCGAAGAAAGTGCCGCGCATGACCGGCTGGTGGCCGATCGCGAGCGGCTCGGCCCGGTCAACCTCGTCGCCGCCGACGAGCTTGCCGCCGCCGAGGAACGCCACGGTGCCAGTCTCGCCGAGCAGGCCGAACTGACCGAGGCGGTGCACCGCCTGCGCGGCTCGATAGGCAATCTCAACCGCGAGGGCCGTGAACGGCTGCGCGCCGCCTTCGAGGCGGTCGACCAGCATTTCCGCCGCCTCTTCACCCGCCTGTTCGAGGGCGGGCAGGCGCATCTTGCGCTGGTCGATTCGGACGATCCGCTTGAGGCGGGCCTTGAAATCTACGCCCAGCCTCCGGGTAAACGGCTGCAGTCGCTCACGCTGCTGTCAGGCGGCGAGCAGGCGCTGACCGCGGTGGCGCTGATCTTCGCGCTGTTCCTCACCAACCCGGCCCCGATCTGCGTGCTCGACGAAGTCGACGCGCCGCTCGACGATGCCAATATCGAGCGCTTCTGCGACCTGCTCGACGCGATGGTCGGCGAGACCCAGACCCGCTACCTGATCGTCACCCACAACGCCGTGACGATGAGCCGCATGCACCGCCTGTTCGGCGTGACCATGGTGGAGCGCGGCATTTCGCGGCTGGTCAGCGTCGACCTTGAAGGGGCGGAAGAACTGCTGGCGGCGGAGTGATCGAGGGAACGGCTACCCCTGATCCCGCTCAAACCGCACCGGCCACCAATCATCGCCGGTGTCGCGAAGTTCGACGCTCCACATGCCGCCATCGTCCCCGTCCAGCATAAGGAGCGGTCTGGCTCTGACAGGCTTGCCCTGCCCTCCGCGCAGGTGGATCTCGACAAGGTACCAGTCCTCGTCGGCTGAACCGCAAGCCTTGGCGCGGTCGACGAACAGATCAAGGTAGGCGGCCGCGCGGCCCCGGAACGCGGCCAGCGAACCGGCAATCCGCTGCGCAGCGGCGGCCTGGTCCTTCGGGACCGCGCCGGCCGTGCCGTCCAGATAGAAATTCATGCCCGCGCTCTCGCCAAACCAGCACTGCGCCTTTTCCCCATAGCGGAACTGCATCGCACCCGGCCCTTTCCTGGTCTCAATCCAGCACGAACCGCGGCCCCGTGCCGCCCGTCCCGGCGCGGTCGTCGCGGTTGTAGAGGCGGCAGCGTTCGAGGCTGAGGCAGCCACAGCCGATGCATTCGTCCAGCTTGCGGCGGGTCAGGCTGAGCAGCGCGATCTTCTGGTCGATCGCTTTCCGCATCGAGCGGCTGATCTTCTGCCAGTCGGCCAGGGTCGGCGTGCGGCCCTGGGGGAGCTTGGACAGCTCGCTCTCGATCTCGGCCAGGCCCAGCCCCAGCTTTTGCGCGATCAGGATGAAGCTGAGCCGGCGGATGTCGCTGCGCAGGAAGCGGCGCTGGTTGCCCATGGTGCGGAAGGCCTGGATCAGGCCCTTGTCCTCGTAGAACCGGATCGCCGAAACCGCGAGCCCGGTGCGCCGGGCCAGTTCGCCGATCGGCAGCAGATCGTTCTTGTCCACGCTGGGCCCCTTCATCAGATTTCATTTGACCTCAAGTTATCTTGAGGTTGCACAAGTGCAAGGGCGGCGATTCGAAACCGCGATGACCTGAGTCGAAAAAAGGACGAAATCCATGCCCACAGGCTTTCTTGAACACGCCAACATCACCGTCAGCGATCCCGAACGCTCCTCCGCCCTGCTGCAAAAGCTGTGCGGCTGGCACGAACGCTGGCGCGGCCCGGCGATCAATGGCGGCTGGACCATCCACGTCGGAGGCGACCGTGACTATCTGGCGGTCTATACCACCGGCGAAGCTGTGGCTCAGCCCTTCGCCAAGGGTGTGCCGCTCAACCACGTCGGGCTGGTGGTCGATGATCTCGACGCGGCCGAGCGGATCGTGGTCGAAGCCGGGCTGAAGCCCTTCAACCACGGCGATTACGAGCCGGGCCGGCGGTTCTATTTCTTCGACTGGGACGGGATCGAGTTTGAACTGGTGAGCTACGAATAGTTCACGCAGAGGCACGGAGAAGAGAATGGAGGCGCAGAGGTGTAGCGCCGGGCCGAAGGCCTCTTTGTCAAATAGACCGTCAGGTTTGCCGGGCGGTCCAATTTTGAAAGCGGCTTCGCCGCAGCCACAACCCCTCTGCGCCTCTACTTCTTCTCTGCGCCTCTGCGTGAACCCAAAAAATCACAACAACTGCGGCTGCGCACCCCCTCCGGCCCAGCGCGCGTCGGTCCGCTCAACACTAATCGCGTCCTCCCATGTCCGACACAGCGCCAGCGCCTCTTCCGGTGTGCCATCCAGCCAATAGTTCTGCGCCGCATGGCTCAGGATCAGCGGCATCCTGTCATGCACCTCGGCCATCTGCGGATGCCCATCGACCATCACCAGGGTATAGACATCACCCCATTCGGCACTGGGCCGCCAAAGCCCGGCCACAGCGAACACCTCTTCGCCCGGCAGACCGTACCAGGTCCGGGTCATCCGCCCCTTCTCGCCCTCGGCCTCGGCCCATTGGCTCATGGGCACAAGGCATCGGCGGTGAACGAAGCTGTCGCGCCAGAAGGGGGTCAGCAGCTTGTCCTCGCGGGCGTTGGTGACCGGCTTGGGCTTGAGCTGCTGCCCCTGCTTGCCGGTCAGCACCAGCGGAAAGCCCCAATGCATCGCCCGCGCGCGCCCGTCGGCGATGACCAGCCCGGGCAGGCCGGGATAGACCTCGTGCGCGTAGTTGGTGGCCGGACCGGGCTCGACCGCGAACAGCTTCGCGACTTCAGCCGTGCCCTTGGTCATGCGGTAGAGGTTGCACATCAGGCGTTCCCGACCACCCAGGTGGCCAGTGCAAGAAGCAAGCCGAGCATGCGGTTGGAGCGGAAACGGGCCAACGCATTTTCGGCATCCGCATCCTCGAGTGTCAGCACCTGCCAGGCCAGATGCAGCCCTGCCGGAACCAGCGCAAGCAGCGCCAGCCAATCGGGCCGCAGCAGCCAGAAAGCGAGCGCCCACAGCGCCACTGCCCCGGCATAGAACGCGGCCACACCGAGCTGGAGATGCCGCCCCAGCGTCAGCGCGGAGGATCCGATCCCGATCGCGGCGTCATCCTCACGGTCCTGGCAGGCATAGATCGTGTCATAGCCCACGCACCACAGCACCGAGCCGGCAGAGAGCGCGGCCATCACCTCAAGCCGGTCACCGCGCAGCGCCACCCAGCCAACCGGCGCGCCCCAGGTGAAGACCAGCCCCAGCCAGGCCTGGGGGAACCGCGTGATCCGCTTCATGAAGGGATAGGCCGCCACCAGCATCAGGCTGCCCAGCGCCACCAGTTGCGCCTCGCGCCGCAGCTGCAGCAGCACCGCCAGTCCGATCAGACACAGCAGCACCAGCCATCCCCACGCAGCGCGCTTGCTCACCCGCCCACTCGCCACCGGGCGCAAGGCGGTGCGCGCAACCTGCCGGTCCAGATCGGCATCGACGATGTCGTTATAGACGCACCCCGCCCCGCGCATCGCGATCGCCCCCAGCAGCAGCCAGCCGAGCAGCGCCCACTGCCCTTCGCCCCCGGCCAGCAGCACGCCCCAGGCGCAAGGCCAGAACAGCAGCCACCAGCCGATCGGCCGGTCGAACCGGGCCAGTTGGGCAAGATCGCGCAAGGGCTGCGGCAGCATGGCGACCAGGCCGCGATACTCGCTATCGGGAACAGGCTGGCTGTCGGGAACGATCCGGGCGGTCATAATCGTGCTTTAGCCCATCGGGCAAAATGCGCTAGGGTCCGCCCATGCCCGCCACACCAGCCTGGCCTCCCAAGAGCGCGCCGCGCCTGTTTGTCGATGCGCCGCTGGACGTGGGCGGCATGGTCACGCTCGATGGACCGCAGGCGCATTATCTGGCGCGGGTGATGCGGCTGGGCCAGGGCGATGCCGTTATCCTGTGCGACGATCGCACCGGTGAATGGGCCAGCCAGGTCGCCAGCCTGGGCAAGCGCGAGGTGGTGCTGGCCATCGCCGGAATGTTGCGGCCACGCGAACAGGTGCCCGATTTCACGCTCTGCGCCGCGCTGCTCAAGAAGGACCGTTTCGACCTCGTGCTCGAAAAGGCCTGCGAGCTGGGGGTGCGGCGGATCCAGCCGGTGCTGACCCGGCGCTGCGTGGCCGACAAGCTCAACCTTGAGCGCGCCCGCACAATCCTGGTGGAAGCGGCCGAGCAATGCGCGCGCACCGCCCTGCCCGAACTGGCGCCGCCGGTGAAGCTCGAAGCGCTGCTCAAGGGCTGGGATCCGGCGCGCGTGCTGTTCTTCGCCGACGAGAACGGCGGGGAAAATGCTGCGCAGCAATTTGCGGCATTTCCCGGCCCGGCGGCGCTGCTGACGGGCCCTGAAGGCGGGTTCGACGAAGCCGAGCGGGTCGCCGTGCGCGCGTTGGCGCAAACCCGCGCCATTTCGCTTGGTCCGCGAATCCTGCGTGGGGAGACCGCAGCAATAGCCGCCACCGCGTTGTGGATGGGAACAAGCGGAGATTGGCAAACTGCAACATAAAGTGGCTAGCGCGGGTGCGAACAAAGCACTAACTCCCACGCAATGAGCACCAGACAGGTTTCAGATAGCAACGATCCCGTGATCGAGCGCCGCGATCAGCTGATCGCGCCGATGATCGCGGGCGAAAAGCCGCAGGCGCGCTGGCGGATCGGCACCGAGCACGAAAAGCTGGTGTTCTGCCGCAAGGACCATCACGCCCCTTCCTATGACGAACCCGGCGGGATCCGCGATCTGCTGCTGGCACTCAAGGACTTCGGCTGGGAGGAAGTGGTCGAAGGCGGAAATGTGATCGCCATGGCGGGCAGCGACGGCACGGTCAGCCTCGAACCGGCCGGCCAGCTTGAACTGTCGGGCGCCCCGCTCGACAACCTGCACCAGACCTGCGACGAAACCGGGCGCCACCTCGATCAGGTCAAGGCGATCGGCGAGCGCACCGGCAAGGGCTTCCTCGGCCTCGGCATGTGGCCCGACAAGGCCCGCGCCGAACTGCCGATCATGCCCAAGGGGCGCTATGCGATCATGCTGCGCCACATGCCGCGGGTGGGCTCGATGGGGCTGGACATGATGCTGCGCACCTGCACCATCCAGGTCAATCTCGACTACGGGTCCGAGGCGGACATGGTGCAGAAATTCCGCACCAGCCTGGCGCTGCAACCGCTGGCTACCGCGCTGTTCGCCAATTCGCCCTTCACCGAGGGCAAGCCCAACGGCTTCCTTTCCTATCGCAGCCACATCTGGTCGGACACCGATCCAGCGCGCACCGGCATGTTGCCCTTCGTATTCGAGGACGGCTTCGGCTACGATCGCTATGTCGAATACATGCTCGACGTGCCGATGTACTTCGTGTTCCGCGAGGGCAGATATATCGATGCGGCCGGGCAATCGTTCCGCGATTTCCTGAAAGGGCAGCTCCCCGCGCTGCCCGGCGAATTCCCGCGCGAGAGCGACTGGATCGACCATCTTTCCACCGCCTTTCCCGAGGTGCGGCTCAAGTCCTTCCTTGAAATGCGCGGCGCCGATGGCGGGCCGTGGAACCGGATCTGTGCCCTGCCTGCGTTCTGGGTCGGTCTGCTCTACGATCAGGGCGCGCTCGATGCCGCCTGGGATCTGGTCAAGGACTGGGACATGGAAGGGCGCGAGGCGCTGCGCGCGGCGGTGCCCAAACTGGCGCTCGACGCGCCGCTGCCCGGCGGCGGCACGCTGCGCGATATCGCCGGCGAGGTGCTCGGAATCGCCCGCTCGGGGCTGCGCGCGCGCGAACGTTTCAACGCCGTGGGCGAGAATGAGACCGGCTTCCTTGCTCCGCTGGAGGAGATCGTGCGCAGCGGCAAGGTTCCGGCCCAGCGCCTGCTCGACAAGTACCACGGCGAATGGGGCGGCGATATTTCGCGCGTCTATGAGGAGCAGATGTGATGGCGGCGGTGGTTGTCGGCCAGTTTCGCCTGCCGCCCGAGCGGATGGATGAGGCGCGCGGCGCGATGCGCAAGGTGATGGAAGCCACCCGCGCCGAGGCCGGCTGCATCGAATACAACTATGCCGAGGACGTTCTCGATCCGGGGCTGATCCGGGTGAGCGAGGTGTGGGAAAGCTCCGCGCACCTCGCCGCGCACCTCAAGACCGCGCACATGGCGGTATGGGGAGAGGAACGCGCCGCGCTGGGGCTGACCGGGCGCAGCATCAAGGTATTCGAGGCGGACGAGGGAACCGCGTTTTAGACCGTCTTGCGGCTTGCCCTGATGCGTTGCCCCAGCCGGTAAAGCGGCGCGGTGACGAAGCCATTGCGGTTCATCCAGTCCCAGTAGGCGCGGTATTTGGGATCCTCGCCAAGCAGGTGCCTTTCCTCGGTCTTGGCGCGCCAGAAATAGATCGCGCTGACGCAGCCAAGGAAGAAGGTGTTGCGGATCGAATCGACCAGCGACCCGCTTGAGACGACCCACGGCATCGCGGCGAACCACCAGAAGGTGTTCTTGGCGAGATAGGCCGGGTGGCGGGTAAAGGCGTAAGGCCCATTCGTCAGCACCCCGCGGTAGGTAAGGTTGGAAAAACGGATCCCGAAGGCCACCGTCGCCCAGGCATAGACCCCGGTCAGGAACACCAGCCACAGCGCCCAGATCCAGGCCAGCGCTCCGCCGCTTTCGCCGATCACCCGCACCCAGGTATCGTCGCCCCAGTTGTTGGCCATGTAGAACAGCGGACGATCGGCGGGATGCATCAGCTGGAACGGCGGATAGCAGGCCAGCGCCGCGACCCAGCCTGCCAAATAGGGATTGGCCGAGCGGATCTGCGCATCGAGCGGCTTCATCGTCAGGACATAGCCGACCGTGCCGATCTGTTCGTCGAGCACGAACATCAAGGTCACCAGAATCGCGCTGACCCCCACGGGACTGGCGAAGAACGGTGCCCAGTCCGGCGTGACCAGGTTGGCAAAGCCGCCCGGCACGATCGAGATCATGAAGGCGGTGAAAAAGCCCTTCACCGCCCAGGCCCGGGCATGGTGCGCCACCTCGGCGGGGTCGAACGGCTC
>JAKOWQ010000132.1 GCA_029781465.1 Pseudomonadota bacterium | reverse complement strand
AAGCGCGCCGCGAATATCCTCAAGAAGGAAGGCGTCGAGACGGTGGAGGCGAATTCGCTTTCCTACACCCCCGAACCTGCCGAAAAGGCGTTGATCGACGCGCTGGACGCGGCCGGGCCGAAGGCTGCCGGGGCTGTCCAGGCCGAGGACTTCGCCGGGGCCATGGCTGCCCTTGCCACGCTGCGCGCGCCGATCGACGCTTTCTTCGATCAGGTGACCGTCAACGATGCCGATCCCGCCAAGCGCCTTTACCGCCTCAACCTGCTCGCGCGGTTCCGCGATGCGGTGCATGGCGTGGCGGACTTCTCGCGGATCGAGGGCTGAAGCCGCAAAAGGTGACACCCGGAATCGCGCATCTGTCACCTTATTCGGGGCAAGCATCTGTAAGGTAACCGCAAAGCATCCGGACAGGGGTGTCACCTTTTGTCCGCCCCCTGTCCGCCGGTTTTTGCGGCTTCAAACTGTGCACCTTACCTGCTGCAATGCACAAAAAGGCTGACTCCGGCCCCGCCGGTGGTTAGGGCAAGGGCACACCGGCAAGCGATTCGTCGGTTCCTGGAAATGGCGGTTTCCCGTGACTTCATACGTATTCACTTTCGGTGGTTCGGCACAAAGCGATGATCCCCGCAGCCGCGACAAGACGGTTGTCGGCGGCAAGGGCGCCAATCTGGCGGAAATGGCCGGGATCGGCCTGCCGGTGCCCCCGGGCTTTACCATCACCACCGAGGAATGCGTGCGCTATCTGGCCGAGGGGTCGGACTTCTCCGATAGTCTGCGCGCCGAAGTCGCCGCTGCCCTGGCCCATATCGAAAGCGCCGTGGGCAAGCGCTTCGGCGATCACGCCAATCCGCTGCTGGTATCGGTGCGCTCGGGCGCGCGGGTTTCGATGCCGGGGATGATGGACACCGTGCTCAACCTCGGCCTCAATGATGCAACGGTGGAAGGGCTGGCGGTTAGCTCGGGCGATGCGCGCTTCGCCTGGGATTCCTACCGCCGCTTCATCCACATGTATTCCGACGTGGTGCTGGGGCTGGATCACCACCTGTTCGAGGATGCGCTCGAAATCGCCAAGGAAGACGCCGGCTACTACGCCGATGTCGAAATGCAGGCCGGGGACTGGCAGGCGCTGGTCGCGGAATACAAGGCGCTGGTCGAACAGGAATTGGGCCAGGCCTTCCCGCAGGACCCGCACGAACAGCTGTGGGGCGCGATCCGCGCGGTGTTTGACAGCTGGGATTCGGACCGGGCCAAGGTCTATCGCCGGCTCAACGACATTCCCGGCGATTGGGGCACCGCGGTCAACGTCCAGGCGATGGTGTTCGGCAACATGGGCGATACCAGCGCCACCGGGGTGGCCTTTACCCGCGATCCGGCGACCGGCGAGCGCGCCTATTACGGCGAGTGGCTGATCAACGCCCAGGGCGAGGACGTGGTGGCGGGGATCCGCACCCCGCAATACCTCACCCGCCAGTCGCGCGAGCGCGCCGGGGCCAAGCCGCTTTCGATGGAAGAGGCCATGCCCGAGGCTTTTGCCGAGCTGGCGGCAGTGTTCGACCTGCTGGAGAAGCACTACCGCGAGATGCAGGACATCGAGTTCACCGTCGAGCGCGGCAAGCTGTGGATGCTTCAGACCCGCACCGGCAAGCGTACCGCCAAGGCCGCGCTCAAGATGGCGGTCGACATGGTGGGCGAAGGGCTGATCGACGAACGCACCGCGATCCTTCGGGTCGATCCGATGGCGCTTGACCAGCTGCTTCACCCCACGCTCGATCCCGAGGCCCCGCGCGACCTGCTGGTCAAGGGGCTGCCGGCATCGCCCGGCGCGGCCTCGGGCGCGGTGGTGCTCGATGCCGATACGGCCGAAAAGCGCGCGGCGATGGGCGAGGCGGTGATCCTCGTCCGGGTCGAGACCAGCCCCGAAGACATCCACGGCATGCACGCCGCCAAGGGCATCCTGACCGCGCGCGGCGGCATGACCAGCCACGCCGCGGTGGTCGCGCGCGGCATGGGCCGGCCCTGCGTTTCTGGCGCGGCGGGGATCTCGATCGACATGGCCACGCGCTCGCTCAGGATCGGCACGCGGGACTTCAGGGAGGGCGATGTCATCACCCTCGATGGCAGCACCGGCGATGTCATGGCCGGTGAGGTTCGCACGATCGAGCCCGAGCTGGTTGGCGATTTCGGCACGCTGATGGAATGGGCCGACCGGCATCGCCGGATGAAGGTGCGCACCAATGCCGAAACCCCGGCCGATTGCCGCGTGGCGCGCCAATTCGGCGCCGAGGGGATCGGGCTGTGCCGCACCGAGCACATGTTCTTCGATGACAAGCGCCTCGCCGCCGTTCGGCAGATGATCCTGGCCGAGGACGAGAAGGGCCGCCGCG
>JAKOWQ010000231.1 GCA_029781465.1 Pseudomonadota bacterium | reverse complement strand
ACGATCGACCTCGACGGGCTGATGCTCCTGCCGGGATTTATCGACGTCCAGGTCAACGGCGGAGGGGGAATCCTGTTCAATTCGCGGCAGGACGTTCCCACCCTGGCAACCATCGCCGCCGCCCACGCCCGTTTCGGAACGACTGGCATGCTGCCAACCCTGATTTCCGACAGCCGCGAGGTGACCGACGCCGGGATCCGGGCGGTCGATGCGGCGATTGGCGCGGGGGTCCCCGGAATTCTAGGGATTCACCTCGAGGGCCCCTTTCTCAACAAGGCCCGGCGTGGAATCCACCCAGCCGGCCGCCTTGTCCGACCCGGCGCTCCGGCCATCGAACATCTGACGGCGCTCAAATTGGGCAAGACGCTCGTCACTCTTGCCCCGGAAGTCACCGGAACCGACTTCATTGCGGGTCTTGTCGCCAAGGGCGCCCTGGTCAGCCTGGGCCATACCGAGGCCAGCGCGGCCGAGACGGAAGCAGCCCTGGCCGCCGGAGCAACCGGCTTTACCCATCTGTTCAATGCCATGCCGCCACTCTCCAACCGCAATCCAGGACCGGTCGGGGCAGCCCTGGCGGATCGCAGGGCCTGGTGCGGGCTGATCGTAGACGGGTTCCATGTTGATCCCTTGGTGCTGCGCATCGCGCTGACCTGCCGCCCGCTTGATCGCTTCATGCTGGTGACCGATGCGATGGCACTGGTGGGCGATGACAACGGACAATTCACGTTCAATGGCGAGACCATAACGGTCAAGGGCGGCTGCGCACGCAATCCCGAAGGCGTGCTGGCCGGGTCCGCGCTCGACATGGCCAGCGCGGTCCGCAATGCGATTTCCCAGTTGGGCTTGCCGCTGCCGCGGGCTGTTGCGATGGCCAGCAGCGCGCCAGCCGCATTTCTGGGGCTTGAGAACGAAATCGGGACGCTTGCTCCCGGGTTTCGCGCCAGCATGGTTGTGGCAGATCCGGCGCTGGGTATCCATCAGACCTGGATCGACGGCAAACAGGTGTTCTCGCGGTCATAGGCGGGATTGGTATTACAATGGTCCCTTCAGGTTGACAGGGCTGCACGCGGCTGCCAGCACCGGGGTGGATCGGATCAGACAGGCGGAGGGCGGCATGGTTCAGTTCGGCGGAAAGCCTCTCTTGTGAGTAGCCCCTTCTCCCTGCTCGACTGGCTGGTGATCGGTCTCTACGTGACCCTGCTGTTCACCGGCGGCTGGCTGTTCCGCCCCCGGCAGACCGAGGACACGCACGATTATTTCCTGGCCGGCGGGCAGGTTCCGGCCTGGATGGCGGCAATCTCGGTCCTGTCGGCAACCCAGAGCGCGGCAACCTTTCTGGGCGGACCCGATTACGGCTTCCGCAACGACTATACCTATATCGCCGGGAATATCGGCGGGCTGATCGGCGCGCTGTTCGTGGCGCATTACATGATCCCGCGCTTCTATGCGATCAAGGCGACCACGGTGTACGAACTGCTCGAAACGCGCTTCAGCCGCCGCGCGATGCGCTGGGCTGGCGGGATGTTCCTGATCGGGCGGGTCTTTGCCGGGGGCGCACGGGTCTATCTGGCGGCGATTGCCGTCTCGATGGTAATGTTTGCCAGCATTGACGCCACCGGAATCGTCATCGCTGCCGCGCTGGTGATGCTCGCCGCCTTTCTGTTCACCTTTGCCGGCGGGCTGCGCAGCGTGATCCTCAACGATCTGCTGCAATTCGCGATCTATCTCGGCGCGGCACTGGCCACGCTGATCTGGCTGTGGACCAGCATCCCGGCGAGCACCGCAGACATCGTTCACGGTCTGGCCAACGCGCCCGATGGCGTCAACAAACTGCGCCTGTTCGACTGGTCGTTCGATCCCGCCAAGCCCTTCGCCATGCCCGCAATCGTCTTCGGCCTGTCGCTGCTCTACATCGCTTCGACCGGAACCGACCAGGATGTCACCCAGCGCCTGCTGGCCTCGCCCGACGCCAAAACCGGATCGCGCGGGCTGATGCTTTCGCTGGTGGGAACGGTGCCGGTGGTCTTCATGTTCATCACCATCGGGCTGCTGCT
>JAKOWQ010000129.1 GCA_029781465.1 Pseudomonadota bacterium | reverse complement strand
ATCTGGTGATCGACTATGCGCCGGGCGATACGATCGTCGAATCGAAAAGCCTCAAGCTGTTCCTCGGCAGCTTTCGCAACCATGCCGGTTTTCACGAGGATGTGACCGTGGGCATTGCCCAGCGCCTGTTCGCCGAAATGAAGCCTCTTTGGCTGCGAATCGGCGGCTACTGGTATCCGCGCGGGGGCATCCCGATCGACGTATTCTGGCAAAGCGGCCCACCTCCCGAAGGGCTGTGGGTGCCCGAACAGGGTGTGGCGGGGTATCGCGGACGGGGGTAATCCTTGTCCTGTGCGCCGTCGACATCCGGCGTTGCACTTCCCTCTTGGATCAGCGCGTTCCCAGCCCGCGTGCGATGATCCCGCGCAGGATTTCGCGGGTGCCGCCGCGCAGCGACCAGCTGGGCGCGTTGTGAACGATGTTGGCCAGTACCCCGGCATAGGCCGCCGCGGTGCGCGGATCGGGTTCGGCATCGACCAGCTGGCGGGCGAAATCGGGCAGGGTCTGTTCCCATACCGCCCCGACATCCTTGACAATGGCTGCCTGAAGCCCGGCGTTTTCCCTGGTCTGAAGCATCGCCGCGACCGAGCGTGACAGGCGCCGCAGCACCGCCAGCTGCGCGGTAAGGCGCCCGATCGTGGCCAGCGCGGCCTCGTCCTCGCGGCCCTGGAGCACGGCAATCAGCTGATACATCAGCTCGATCGAGGAGAGGAATCGCTCCGGCCCCGAACGCTCGAAGGCCAGTTCGCTCATCACCTGGTTCCAGCCATCGCCCTCGGCGCCGAGCAGGTTCGTGGCGGGCACGGCCGCGTCCTCGAAATGCAGTTCGTTGAAGTGGTGTTGCCCGGCGAGGTCGATGATCGGCTTGATCGTCAGCCCGGGGGTGTTCCTGAGATCGACCAGCAGCTGGCTGGTGCCCTGATGGCGGTCGGCCGGGGTGCCGCTGGTGCGGCAGAACAGGATCAGATAGTCGGCCTCGTGCGCGAAGCTTGTCCAGACCTTGGTCCCGGTCACGCGGTAGAGATCGCCGTCCCGCACCGCCCGGGTGCGGGTGGCGGCAAGATCCGATCCCGAATCCGGTTCGCTCATCCCGATCCCGAAGGCGAGTTCGCCCGCGGCGATGCGCGGCAGGATCGTCTGTTTCTGCTCCTCGGTGCCGAATTTGAGGATCGAGGGGCCGCTCTGCCGGTCCGCGATCCAGTGCGCGCCGACCGGCGCGCCATAGGCCAGCGATTCCTCGACCACCACATAGCGCTCGAACGCGGTGCGTTCGTGCCCGCCGTACTGCTTGGGCCAGGTCATCCCGAGATAGCCGGCCTGGCCCATTGCCCGGCTGAACTCGCGGCTGAAGCCATACCAGTTGTCCGAGCGCAGGCGCGGACTGCGGTGGCCCAGCAGCTTGTCGAGAAAGGCGCGGAATTCGGTCCGCAGTGCCAGCACTTCGGCGCTGTCGGCGGGCGGGGCGGGGAAGGGGATGTTGGTCATAGCGCAGTCACCATCGGCCAGTATCCGGCCTCGCCGGCGTCACGCGCGGCGCGGCCCAGCAGGGTTGCCCAATGCACCTGCCCGCCGAACTCGTCGCGCCAGGTCCACAGTGCGGTGGTGTAAAGGTGCAGGCGGTGTTCGCGGGTGAAGCCGATCGCGCCGTGCATCTGGGTGGCGATTGCCGCGCCATTGCCCGCCGCCTCGCGCGCGCGCAGCGATCCGGCGGCAACCCCCAGAACGTCGCCGCGCGTCAGCGCCTCACCGGCAAGATCGGCAGCGGCGGTGGCACAGGCCAACTCGCCGGCCAGCTTGGCCAGTTCGTGCTGAACCACCTGGTTCTTCTGCAGGGGCTTGCCGAACTGGACCCGGGTGGCGGTATGCTCCAGCGTCATGTCGAGCGCGGCCTCAAGCGCCCCGGCGATCTGGAACGCGCGAAGCGTGGCGCCTTCGGCCAGCGGGCAATGCGGCAAGGGGGCCGAAGCATCGACCGCCCAGTCAATCGCCAGCGCGGGGCGCGGCTGGAAATTCATCGCCGATCCCGCCTCGGCCAGCGTCCATCCGGTGGCGGGAACGCGGTAAAGCCGGTCACCCACCGCGATGGCGAGGCAAGCGAGATGTTCGCCCCAGGCGACCCGCTCAACCGTTCCGGTCAGCCTGCCACCCTGAAGCACCAGATGATCGGCGCGGGCCAGCCCGGCGGGACCATCGGCAAGTTCCAGCCCGGCACTGGCCAGCAGGCGGTTGGCGCCCATCGTTTCGATCACCGGCAGCGGCACGGCGAGCTGGCCGAGCAGCCGCAGCGCTTCGCCCTGTTCGGCGGCGGACAGGCCAAACCCGCCCTGCTCCTCGCTAAGAAGGGCGAGCGGCAGGCCCATTTCCTCGATTTCGGCCCACAGGCCCGGCAGCCACTGGCCTTCGCGCGCCTGGGCCTGTTCACTGTCGCCAAGGCTGCGCTCGAACAGGCGCTGGATCATTTCGGCAAGCATGGTGCCCGCTCCCTCAAGAAGACGTGGTGCCGGCTACAGGATTCGAACCCGTGGCCCCCTGATTACAAATCAGGTGCTCTACCAACTGAGCTAAGCCGGCCCGTCGATGCCGCCCCTTTGCGTCAGCGCGCGCCGAAGGTCCAGCCCTCTGTGCGGGCAATTTGCGGCGTCAGCCCCGCGGGCTGCCACAATCCCTTGTCGGCGGCGGCCAAACGGAGCCACGCTGCGGTGAGGATTGCGTCGCTGGCGTGATCGGCAATCGGACCCCGGCCTGCGGCGGGCTTGCAGCCAAGGGCTGCCAGCGCCGAGTTGAGCTCGTCGTGGCTGCGCATTTTCGATCGACCGGCACTGCGCCCGGCGGCGATCGCGGCGATGGTGGTGTAGATTTCAACCACGGCAGAGCCGCGATCCGGCAGCGGGTCGATCGGCCAGACCGGCAATCGCTTGTGCAAGCGGTGCAGCAACCGCATTCCGGTGAGGCTCGATTTACCGACCTGCGCGGGCCCAACCAGATTGAAGTTGGAGGTGGGTTTGCAACCCATCGCCTCCTGCGCGCGCTCGGTTACCCGAAGGCGTCCGCGTCCGCCCCCGAAAAGATCGCCTTCGCGCCCGCCCTGGCGGCGGAAATGGCGTGCTGCCTCGGGGTGATCGACGAGGCTTGAGACATTCAGATGCGGGTCTTCTGCGCAGATCTGCTCAATCATTGCCCACAGCGTGCGGGCATCGGGCGGGCTTGCGGCCCAGTGCGGAAAGAACGCCCCGGCATCGGCAAATGCCAGGGATATCCCCATGTCGAAGCCGACCAGCGTGTCCGCTGGCAGTTGCTCGAGCAACCAGGCGAGCACCTCCTGGCGCGACCAGCGCTGGCCGGGGAGAATCAGCTGCGGCGCCGCTTGCCCTGAACTGCACAACGCAAGCGCGATACCCCGGTGCCGTTCGCCCGCCGCTCCGGACCAGTCGATCGCGGCGAAGTGCCGGAACCGGTCGGGTTTCACGGGGTCGGACAGCCTTGCTCTGCCTTTACTATAGCCCACCTGCCCTTGCGCTCAATCGCGGCGAAGCGCTGGCGCGGGGTGTTTGCCGCGGCCCCACCGTCGCCGGAAAAGTCGTCCCAGCGCACCGCCGACAGCTCGAAGCAGCTTTCTCCTCGCCAGCGCTCGATCCGCCAGTCGGCCAGTTGATCGGGCAGTGCCTCGATCCTTGCCAGTTCCTTCAGTCCTTGTGGCAGGATTTGCAGCACCAGCACCCCGTTGAGCGACCCGAATGCGCTTTCCGACCATTCGACCGAGGCCAGCCGCTTGCCCGAGGGAGAGGGAACCGGCTTGTCGCCGGTATCGATTTCCTGTCCCGTGCCGCTGCGGTCGATCAGTTCGTAGCCATAGGATTCGTAACCGCTCCAGCTCCAAGCGAGGAACCGGCCGTCCTTGCTGAGCACGGGGTCCTCGATACTGTCCTGCCAGCGCGCGTCGAGGCACAGCGTCGTGCCGCCAAGCGTGGCAACGGCGATGTGGTCGCGGTCGGTCGCGACAAGCGCAGCCATTGACGGGGGAAAGTTCAACGGTTTGTCACGCTGACGCAGGTCCTCTCCCGAATCCGGCTTGAATTTTTCGCACCGGGAAAGGTCGGGGCGGACAGCCGGAGCGGCTCGGGGGGGCGGCGTGGTTGCCGGGGAGGCAGCCGTTGCAGCGGCGGCAGGCTGGTGTTCGCCAGTCCCGCAGGCCGCCAGCCCCGCCAGCGCAGCCATCACCAGCCAGCTCTTGCCCATCAGCCTTCTCCCCGTTTTTCGCGCCGCTTCCTGTCCCACCATTCGAGACGCTTGAGCACTTCGCGCTCGAAACCGCGCTCGACCGGGCGGTAATAGGTTTGCGCTTCCATCCCCTCGGGCCAATAGTCGGCGCCGGAAAAGCCGTCCTCGGCCTCGTGATCATAGGCATAGTTCGCGCCATAGCCGATGTCCTTCATCAGCTTTGTCGGCGCATTGAGGATGTGCGCGGGCGGGGCCAGACTGCCGGTTTCCTTCGCGCTTTTCCAGGCTTCCTTCTGCGCCACATAGGCCGCGTTCGATTTGGGTGCGGTGGCAAGGTAGAGGCAGGCCTGCACGATCGCCAGCTCGCCCTCCGGGCTGCCGAGGAACTGATAGGCATCCTTGGCGGCAAGGCATTGGGTGAGCGCCTGCGGATCGGCCAGGCCAATGTCCTCGCTGGCGAAGCGCACCAGGCGGCGCAGCACATAGAGCGGCTCTTCCCCGGCGGTCAGCATCCGGGCCATGTAATAGAGCGCGGCCTGCGGGTCCGACCCGCGCAGCGCCTTGTGCAGCGCCGAAATCAGATTGTAGTGCCCGTCGCGGTCCTTGTCGTAAACTGCAACGCGGCGCTGGAGGAACGTGCCCAGCCCCGCCGGATCGAGCGGCGTGGGGATCTTCGCGTTGTAGAGCGTTTCGGCCTGGTTGAGCAGGAAGCGCCCGTCGCCGTCCGCGCTGGCGACCAGCGCCTCGCGCGCCTCGGGGGTGAGGGGCAGGGGGCCTTCGAGCTGCTCCGCGCGCGCAAGAAGCGTCTGCAGCGCCGCCGGATCGAGGCGGTGCAGGATCAGCACCTGCGCGCGGCTGAGCAAGGCGGCGTTGAGCGCGAAGCTGGGGTTTTCGGTGGTCGCGCCGACCAGGGTGACCGCACCGCGCTCGACAAAGGGCAGGAAGCCATCCTGCTGGGCGCGGTTGAAGCGGTGGATCTCATCCACGAACAGCAGGGTGCGCTGCCCCGCGCGGGCTGCCGTCTCGGCTTCGGCAAAGGCTTTCTTGAGATCGGCCACGCCCGAAAAGACCGCGCTGACCGCGGCAAAGCGCATCCCCACCGCATCGGCCAGCAGCCGCGCGATGCTGGTCTTGCCGGTGCCCGGCGGACCCCACAGGATCATGCTGGAAAGCCGCCCCGCCGCAACCATGCGCCCGATGGCGCCTTCGGCCCCGGTGAGGTGCTCCTGCCCGATCACCTCCTCCAGCGCAGCAGGGCGCAAGCGGTCGGCCAGCGGGGCCTCGCCATCGGCGGGCGGGGGCGGAGCAGCGGGAGAGTCTTGCGGGAACAGGTCGCTCATCGTCCGATCAGCTTAGGGCCTTGGCAGCGCATTTGCACGGGGCTTGACGAGCAGACATTAAGATATATCTTAGACATACCATGAAAGGAACAAAACATATGAGATTGCACCGATGGGGCCATCGCGGCCGGGTCGACTGGCCGGCAATGGCGATGATGTTTGGCACGCGGCGCGGCTGGGGCCGCGCGTTTGGCGAAGATGACGGCGATTGGGGCGGCCCCCGGCGGCGGGGGCGTGGTCCAGGCGGGCGCGGGCGGGTCTTCGCGGGCGGCGAGCTGCGGCTGGTGCTGCTGGCGCTGATCGCCGAAACCCCGCGCCACGGTTATGAGTTGATCAAGGCGATCGAGGAGCTGAGCGGCGGCAACTATTCGCCCAGCCCCGGTGTGGTCTACCCCACGCTCAACCTGCTTGCCGACGAAGGCGCGATCGAAGAGGCCGCTGTCGAAGGTTCGCGCAAGGCCTATGCCGCAACCGACGCCGGGCGCACCGAGCTTGACGAACGCGGTGAGGAATTCCGGGGCCTGATCGACCGCCTCAAGGCACTGGCCGAGGACGAGGAACGCCACCGCGCCCCGCCGATCCGCCGCGCCGTGGGCAACCTGTTTGCCGCATTGCGCGACCGGGCGGCCGACGGAGACTTCGATCGCGATACCGTGCACCGGATCGCCGAAATCCTCGACGAAGCCGCGCGCAAGATCGAACGGCTCTGATCCGCTTCGGTACGGCCCGGGCATTGCGCTTGGGCCGTGCCGGATTGCGTGCTAATCTTTCCTCATCCTGAAACGAAAATACAGGAGGGGGAGATGGACAAGGCAAGTGGCGGCGCCAAGGCGCCGGTCAGCTATTGGGTCGTGGCTGTGCTTTCGCTGGTATGGAACGGCTTTGGCGGTTTCGACTACTGGATGAGCCGCACCCGCAATGTCGAATATCTGTCGCAAATGGGCGATGTGGCGGAAATCACCGCCTGGATGGACCGGTTCCCGCTGTGGGCGCAGGTCGGCTACGGGCTGGGAATCTGGGGCTCGGTCGCTGGTTCCGTGCTGCTGCTGATGCGCTCGCGCCATGCGGCAACCGCGTTCCTGGTTTCGCTGGTCGGTGCGGTGGTCAGCTTTACCGGGCAATGGATGAACCCGGTTCCGCCCTCACTCGATACCACGGCGGGCAAGTTCATGCCCTTCGTGGTTCTCGCGGTGATCGTGTTCCTGTGGCGCTTTTCCACTCGCGAGGCGGCCAAGGGCACCTTGCGCTGATCAGGCCCGGGGTGTCGCCGCCGCCTTTTGCCGGATCAGCCGGATCTAGGTATCGGCGACCACCTGGTTGATCTGATCCCACGAAAATTCGCGGCTGCGCAGCTCGCCCGCGGCGCCGTGACGCGCGCGAAGGGCGGGGTCGGCGGCATAGCTGCGCAGCGCCTCGGCAAACTGGTGCACCGCCCCGGGCTGGATCAGCCGCCCGGAAACACCGTCATCGACGAGGTTCTGGCTCCCCGTCGCAATGGCCGCGACAACAGGCAGCCCGCAAGCCATCGCCTCAAGACTGACGTTGCCAAAGGCCTCGGTGGTCGATGGGAAGAACAACAGGTCCATCGAGGCGACCGCCCGGCCAAGCTCCGCGCCGCCCTGGAAGCCCGTGAACACCGCTTGCGGAAGCCGGGCCTCGAACCACGGCCGGGCCGGCCCTTCGCCCACGATCAGCACCCGGTGCGCAACCCCGCGCCGGCGCAGCGCATCGATCGTGTCGGCAAAGACATCGAGCCCTTTTTCCATCACCAGGCGGCTGTGGAACCCGACCACGAATTCCTCGTCGGCAATGCCCAGAGTGCGGCGCCATTCGAGGCTGCGCCGCCCCGGATTGAACAGCTCGCGATCGACCCCGCGCGACCAGATGTCGATATCGTAGTTCATCCGCTGTTCGCGCAGCACCTGGGCAAAGCTTTCCGATGGCACCACCAGGGCATCGCAGCGGCGGTAGAAGCGGCGCAGCATCGCCACCATCACCGGTTCGAACCAGGCGAGGTTGTAATACTGAAGGTAGGTCTCGAAGCGGGTATGGACCGAGGACAGCACCGGCAACCCGCGCCGCCGCGCCCAGCTGACCGCGCGGTGCGAGACCACATCGGGCGAGGCAACGTGGAGCACATTGGGCGCGAATTGTGCCAGATCGCGCCGCACCCGGGGGCTTAGCGCCAGCGGAAAGCGGTATTCGGGCCGTCCGGGGATCGAAAACGAGGGCACCGAAACCAGATCGCCCTGCGGCTCGAACGCGGGCTGGGCCACAGTCGGGGAATAGACCCGCACCGCGGCGCCCTGGCGCAGCAGGTATTCGACCAGCCGGTTGAGCGCGCGGTTGGCCCCGTCGAGCACATAGTTGTAATTGCCCGTGACGAGGGCGATCCTGAGATCGGCGGTGTCCATCGGCAGCGCTCTAACCGATTGGCGGGCAATGCGCGAGTCGCGGCCTTGCCCGGCCGGGATCAGGCGGCTTCCTTCTTGCGTCCGGCCTTCTTGCGTTCGTGCGGATCGAGGATCGCCTTGCGCAGACGGATGCTCTTGGGCGTCACCTCGACCATTTCATCATCGTCGATATAGGCGATGGCCTGTTCCAGCGTCATGATCTTGGGCGGGGTCAGGCGGATCGCGTCGTCCTTGCCGGTCGAGCGGAAGTTGGTGAGCTGCTTGCTCTTCATCGGGTTGACTTCAAGATCGTCGGGCTTGGCGTTTTCGCCGATGATCATGCCTT
>JAKOWQ010000122.1 GCA_029781465.1 Pseudomonadota bacterium | reverse complement strand
CATCTTGCGGGCGTGATCGTCGACGATCGCCAGCACCATCAGCAATTGCAGATCGGGCGCGGGGACATCGGGCGAACTTTTGACGAATGCGCCCGAGCAGACGAAAGGGCTGGTCAGCAGCCCGGTGCGGCGTCGGCTCCATTCGAACATGCCCTTGATAAAGGCCAGCCCGGATCTGGGGGCCAGCCCGAACACGTCGCTGCGGTCCTTGATCCGCCAGCTTTGCACGTAGTCGATATGGTCTTGCAGGTTTTTGCCCACCCCCGGCAGGAGCGCGTTTACCGCGATCCCGTGCGCTGCCAGCTCATCCTTGTCGCCAATGCCCGAGAGCATCAGCAGTTGCGGCGATCCGAAGGCACCCGCCGAGACGATCGTTTCGCGCCGCGCGCGGACCTGGTGCAAGGTGCCACCGGTTTCGTATTCGACGCCCCTGGCCTCGCCGCCATCGATCACCACCCGGCGCGAAAGCGCCCCGGTGATGACCTTGAGGTTGGGCCGACCCAGGTTGGGGGTGAGATAGCCCTTGGCGGCGCTGCAACGCTCGCCATCCTTCTGGGTTGCCTGATAATGGAAGGTGCCTTCCTGCTGCTCGCCGTTGTAATCGGGATTGCGGCGGATCTGGCGCTGTTCGGCTGCTTCGATGAACAGCTCTGCCAGCGGGCTCTGATGGTTGGGATAGGTGACGTTGAGCGGGCCGCCCTGGCCGTGGAATTCGTTGTCGATCTGCTCGTTGTTTTCGGCCTTCTTGAAATAGGGCAGGCAATCGTCATAGCCCCAGCCCTTGTTGCCCAGCCGCTGCCACTCGTCATAGTCCCAGCGGTTGCCGCGCACATAGAGCATGGCGTTGATCGAGCTTGATCCGCCCAGCACCTTGCCGCGCGGCTGATAGCCCCGGCGCCCGTTCAGGCCCGGCTGGGGGACGGTTTCATAGGCATAGTTGTTGAGCTTGGTGGGCATCATCGCCACCGCCCCGACCGGGGCCTGGACGACGGCGCTCTGGTCCGATCCACCAGCCTCAAGCAGGCAGACGGTAACCGCCGGATCCTCGGTTAGCCGACCGGCCAGCACGCATCCGGCCGATCCGCCGCCGACGATCACATAGTCAAACTCTTCTGCCTGCATTGTCCCCTCCCTTGTTTTCCTATCGCCAGCGCAGCCGGTCGGGCGTGAGTTCACCGACCGACTTCACCCCCATCAGTTTCATTCCCCGCTCGATCTCGTCACGCAGGATCGCGATCGCGCGCTCCACCCCTGCCTGCCCCGCCGCGGCGAGCGCATAGAGATAGAGCCGCCCGCCCGAGGCAGCGGTGGCCCCGGCACACAGGCTTTTCAGCACATGGCTGCCGCGCCGCACCCCGCCATCGCAGACAATCTCGATCCGCCCGCCGACTGCATCGACGATTTCGGGCAACTGGTCAAATGGAGCGCGGCTGCCGTCAAGCTGGCGCCCGCCGTGGTTGCTAAGGACGATCGCGTCGATCCCCATATCGGCGGCGCGGCGCGCGTCGGCCACGCTCATCACGCCTTTTAGTGCGAATTTGCCGCCCCAGTCGTCGCGCAGTTGCTCGGCCATCTTCCAGTCCATCGCCTGATCGAGCATGGTGTTGAAATAGCCCGCGATCGAAACCGCTTCGCCGGTGCCCTCGCGCACATGGGTGTCGAGGTTGGGCAGGGCGAACCTTTCGCGAAAGACATAGTCCAGCGCCCAGCGCGGCTTGATCGCATAGGACAGCGCTGAAGACAGGGTGAAGCGCGGAGGCGAGGTGAAACCGCTGCGCGCGCAGCGCTCGCGCTTGCCCGAAACGATTGTGTCAACAGTCAGCGCGATGGCATCGAATTTCGCTGCCTGGCAGCGTTCGATCATGCTGCGGTTGAGGCCCCGGTCCTTGTGATAATAGAACTGGAACATCTTGGGATTGGCGCCCATCGCGCCGATCTCCTCGATGCTCACCGTCGCCAGGCTGGAGATCCCGAACCACAGGTTGGCCTGGGCCGCCGCGCGCGCCACCGCGCGCTCGCCCTGCCAATGGAACACGCGCTGCAGCGCGGTGGGGGAAAGGATCAGCGGCAGATCGGTGGTACGCCCCAGCGCGGTGCAGCGGGTATCGATGGTTTCGACCCCAGCCAGCACATCGGGAACCAGATCGGCGGAGGCGAAGGCCTGGGTATTGCGGGCCTTCGTCAGCTCGTCGTCCGCCGCGCCGTCGATATAGTCGAACACCGGCCAGGGCAGCCGCTGCTTCGCCAGCAGACGGAAATCGTCGATATTGTGGCAATCGGACAGACGCATTCGGCATTCGCTAGCCGGTTTGCATGGCTTAGTCGATCTTCTGCACCACCGGCTCGGAAACGAATTCGGGCTGTTTGCCCTTCTTCTTCTTGCGCACCGGCTTCACTGGCTTTGCCGCCTTGTCTTCGGGCTTGGCCTTTTCCTCGCTCTTGGCCTTCGGATCGTCCTTCTTGCCCTTGTCATCGGCCTTGCCCGCGTCCGCCGCTGCCGCATCGCGCGCCGCGAGCACCGCCGGGGTGACCGCGCGGGCGGGATACTTGCAGCCCTTGGCCTGGCCATAGCCCTTGAGGAAGGCGCGGCGCGCAGTGCCGGCAACGATCGCCTCGCGCAGTTTGCGCTCGTGCTCGTTGGCGCCGGAGATTTCGCGGATCACGCCGCGAAACGGGATGAACGCGCCAACCGCCGCCTGTGCCACCGAACCTGCCGAAGTGTTCGCGCGCCCGTCCTGCGGCAGGTCGAGATCATCGCCCAGCACCATGTCGAGCGCCACGATCGCCTCGCCGATCTCATAGCAGCGCTTGAGCCCGGTGAGCGAATAGGGATCGCCCTGGGCGGAAATCAGCAGCGGGGGAATATCCGTCTTCTTGAGATTGAGATCGGAAACCGGGGTGGCGATCACGTCGCCAGCGGTTACCGGGCGTTCGGTCACCGGTTTGGGATCGCCGTCCTTGGGCTTTTCGGCCTCTGCGGAGGGTGGGGGCGGCGGCGGTGCGGCGGGCACGGCAGCGGCGGGCTTTGGCTTGGCCTTGCGCGCGGTTGCGGCCTGGGCCGGACCGGCCAAAACAAGTGCAAGCAGGATCGCTCCCGCTAGCAGACGAGGTGTGGGATGGTCGAAACGCATCGTATCATCCTGCCACAGCGGACGCGGCCGACCAACCGGATTTGGCGCGTGGGTCGCGCGCTTCACCGCAGATCGGCGAAGGTGTCGCAGGCGTCCTCGTTGCCGGTTTCCATGCCCTTGCGCAGCCACTCCATCCGCTGTGCGCTGGTGCCGTGGGTAAAGCGCTCGGGGCTGGGGCGCTGACCGGCGTTGCGCATCAGCGTATCGTCACCGATGGCGTGGGCTGCGTTCATCCCGCTTTCCATGTCGCCTGCCTCCAGCCGGTCGCGGTTCTTGGCCGCCCAGACCCCGGCATAGCAATCGGCCTGAAGCTCGAGCCGCACCGAATACTGGTTGGCATGGCCCGGATCGCGCGATTGCAGTGAGCGAACCTGATCGGACATGCCGAGCAGGTTCTGGATATGATGGCCGTATTCGTGGGCGATCACATAGTCGCGGGCGAACTGGCCCTTGGCACCCAGCTCACTGTCCATCTGGTGGAAGAAATCTGTATCGAGGTAGATGCTCTTATCGGTGGGGCAATAGAACGGCCCCATCGCGCTCTGCGCCGCGCCGCAGCCCGAGGAACCGGCCTGCGAATAGAACACCAGCTTGGGCCGGGCGAAATCGATCCGCGAGGCGGCGAAGATCGGCTGCCAGGTCTTGTTCAGCGAGGACAGCGCGTTACAGCTTTCGCGGCTTCCCGCATCGACCGAGCAGCTTTCGCTGACACTGGTGCCACCCTCTGCCGGTGTCGCCTGGGGCGCCTGCTGCTGGATCTGCTCAAGCCCGCCAAGCAGTTGCCCGGGATCGACCCCCAGGAAGTAGGAAGCGGCAAGGGCGATCACCAGTGTACCGCAGCCGATCCCTCCGCTGCGCCCGCCAATCGGAAAGCCGCGCCGCCCGCCGCTGCCGCGCTGATCTTCGACGTCGATGGCATTGGGATCGAATTCGTCCAATCGCATTTGCAACCCCTTCTAAACGCTGGACACGGCGCCGGGCCGGTCGCATGGGCGCGACTATAGCCAATTCGGCATTGAGGTGGAGTCGGGAATGTTTCTTCAGGGAAAACGCGCGCTGGTTACCGGATCGACCTCGGGGATCGGGCTGGCCGTCGCCCGGTCGCTGCGGACCGAGGGCGCCGAAGTGGTGCTTTCCGGCTTTGGTGACGCGGCTGAGATTGCTGCCCTGTGCGATGAGCTCGGCGCGATCCACGTTCCCGCCGATCTTTCGCGCCGCGATGGGGTTGAGGCGCTGATGGCCGGGGCCGGGCCGGTCGATATTCTGGTCAACAATGCGGGCATGCAGCATGTCGCCCCGGTGGAGGAATTCCCGGTCGACAAGTGGGATACGATCATCGCGCTCAACCTGACTGCGGCCTTCGATGCTTGCCGTCTGGCGATTCCGCACATGAAGGCGGCCGGGTGGGGGCGGATCATCAACACCGCCAGCGCCCATTCGCTCACCGCTTCGCCCTACAAATCGGCCTATGTTTCGGCCAAGCACGGCCTCGCCGGGCTGACCAAGACCCTGGCGCTCGAACTCGCCACCTTCAATATCACCGCCAATTGCATCAGCCCGGGCTATGTCTGGACCCCGCTGGTCGAAAACCAGATCCCCGATACCATGGCGGCGCGCAAGATGACGCGCGAACAGGTGATCCAGGAAGTCCTCCTCACCCGCCAGCCGACCAAGAAGTTTGTCCAGCCATCCGATGTGGGCGAAATGGCGGTGTTCCTGTGCCGCGATGCCGCGGCCAACATCACCGGCACCAACATCAGCATGGACGGTGGTTGGACCGCCGAGTGATCCTTGCCGGACCCTGGTGTGCCTTTGCGGTCACCCTGGATTGCTAACCTGCTGATTTTCGCGAAGGGGCCTTGCGGCGGCGGGGCAATCCGTGTTGTTCTGCCCGGCGATGAAACGTCTTCTGCGAGCGACGAAGTGCTTGCTTGCCGCGCTGGCGGCGGGCACGCTGCTGTTCGCCCCGGCAGGAGCCGCACCGCGCCGCTCCAGCAAGGCCGACAAGGCCAACGCAGAACTCAGCACCCAGTTGCTTGCCCATATCGTCGAGCTGTCGAGCGATGCCTATGAAGGGCGCGAACCTGGCACCGACGGCGAAGCGCGAACGCTGCGCTATCTGGGCAAGCAATGGTTCGATATCGGGCTGCAATCAGGCACCAACGATCCGGGGCATCCCTGGTTCGTTCCCGTCACCATCGTCGCTCGCGAGCCTGAGGGCAGCCGCCTGCAGTTCACCCGCAAGAGCAAGCGCCTGTTCCTTCCTCCCGAAGCCACCCTGGTGCTCACCTCGGGCAAACGCAGCCTGGTAGAGAATGCGCCGCTGCTGTTCGTCGGAAGCGGAAAGGCAATTCCGCCCCGCGCCGAGCTGGCCGGGCGGGTCGCGGTGCTGCTCGATGGCGATGACGAGACTTCGGAGCGCCAGAACGCCCTGCTCAAGGCTGGGGCGAGTGCCGTCCTGACCGTGCTCGACGGCGATCGCAGCCTCGAGAATGTCAGCGATCACCGGCGGCGGCTCGGCTATGCCCTCGCGGGCGAGGAACTGGGCGGGGATATCGAAGCCTTCATTACCGCCGCAGGGATGGACCGGATGCTCGCAGCGTCAAACCTCTCGGTCGCCAAGCTTCAGGCGCTCGCCGCAGCGCCCGATTTCTCGCGCCGCGTGCTCGAACTTGCGGCCACGCTGGAAGCGACCACGCGTGAGACCCGCATCCACACGCATAATGCCATCGCCAAGCTCCCCGGGCGGCGGCCAGAGCTGGGCGCGGTGCTGCTGGTGGCGCATTGGGATCATTTCGGGCGCTGCGTGCCGCCCCCGGCGGAAGACCAGATCTGCAATGGCGCGGTTGACAATGCTTCGGGCCTGGCAGTGATGACCGAGGTGGCAAGGCGGCTCGCCAAGGGGCCGCCGATGGACCGTGACGTCTATTTCCTCGCTACCACCGGTGAGGAGCTGGGGCTGCTGGGGGCAGAGGCCTTCGCGGCCGATCCGCCGATGCAGCTTTCCTCGATCGTCGCGGCGTTCAATATCGATACGGTGGCGATCGCGCCCGCCGGGCAGCCCTTCGGCGTGGTCGGCAAGGGGCTGACCGCGCTCGACCCCCAGATCGCGGTGGTGGCCAAGGCGGAAAAGCGCAAGCTGGCCGAGGGCGATGCCGCCAATGCCTATGTCAAGCGGCAGGATGGTTGGGCGCTGTTGCAGCACGATGTCCCGGCGCTGATGATCTCTTCGTCCTGGGGTGACATTGCGCGGGTCGAACAGTTCATGGAGACCGACTATCATCGCCCCAGCGATCAGGTCGGCCCAGGGCTCGAGCTGGGCGGTGCGGTCGATGACGTGTGGTTCCTGACCGCGCTGACCCGCTGGTTCGCCGATCCGAAGAAAGTCCCCGCCAAGGCCGGTTGATGCGGCCAGAAAGGCCCTAGCCCTTTGGCGGCCATGTCGTTACATGGGCCGCCACGAATCTGGACCCGCAAAGGCGCAGTGGCACTTATGGATATCCCTCTCGGCCTGACATACGACGACGTCCTGCTGCGGCCGGCCGAGTCAGACATCCTGCCCTCGATGGCCGATACCCGCACCCGGCTGACGCGCGAGATCGCGCTCAACATCCCGGTGATTTCTTCGGCGATGGATACCGTGACCGAGGCCGACATGGCGATCGTCATGGCCCAGCTCGGCGGAATCGGTGTGCTGCACCGCAACCTTACGGTCGAGCAGCAGTGCGCTGCGGTGCGCGCGGTCAAGCGCTTCGAAAGCGGCATGGTGGTCAACCCGATCACGATTTCGCCCGAGGCCAGCCTGGGCGAGGCGCGCATGCTGATGGAGCAGAACCGGATCTCCGGCATTCCGGTGGTTGAGGCGGGCGGCAAGCTGGTTGGCATCCTTACCAACCGCGATGTGCGCTTTGCCGACAATCCGGCGCAGCCGGTGCGCGAGCTGATGACGCATGAAAACCTCGCCACGGTCCGCACCGGGGTCAGCCAGGAAGAGGCACGGCGGCTGCTGCACCAGCGCCGGATCGAAAAGCTGCTGGTGGTCGACGATGCGTTCCACTGTGTTGGGCTGATCACGGTCAAGGATATCGAAAAGGCCGTCACCTATCCCTCCGCAACCAAGGATGCGGCCGGGCGGCTGCGCGTGGCGGCGGCGACCACCGTGGGCGACAAGGGTTTCGAGCGCACCGAGGCGCTGCTGGCCGCCGAATGCGACGTGGTCATCATCGACACCGCCCACGGCCACAACCGCGACGTCGCCCGCGCGGTCGAACGGGTCAAGATGCTGAGCAATTCGGCGCAGGTGGTGGCCGGAAACGTCGCCACCTATGACGCCACCCGCGCGCTGATCGATGCCGGGGCCGATGCGGTCAAGGTGGGGATCGGGCCGGGCTCGATCTGCACCACCCGCGTGGTCGCGGGCGTGGGTGTGCCGCAGCTGACCGCGGTGATGGACGCGGCGCGCGCCGCGCGGGATTCAGGCGTGCCGATCATTGCTGATGGCGGGCTGCGCACCTCGGGCGACGCCGCCAAGGCTCTGGCCGGCGGGGCGAGCACGATCATGATCGGTTCGATGCTGGCCGGCACCGAAGAGGCGCCGGGCGAAACCTTCCTCTATCAGGGCCGTGCCTACAAGAGTTACCGCGGCATGGGCTCGGTCGGCGCGATGGCACGCGGCAGCGCCGATCGCTATTTCCAGCAGGACATCAAGGACCAGATGAAGCTGGTCCCCGAAGGGATCGAAGGCCAGGTGCCCTACAAGGGCCCGGCCAAGGACGTGGTCCACCAGCTGGTCGGCGGGATCAAGGCGGCGATGGGCTATACCGGCAGCGCCACGATCGAGGATCTGCGCACCCGCGCCCAGTTCGTCCAGATCACCAACGCCGGCCTCAAGGAAAGCCACGTCCACGACGTGACGATCACCCGCGAGGCGCCCAATTACCCGACGCGGTGATGGAGCCCGGGCCACTCCCGGCCGGAAAGGTCGTGGCCTTGGCCCGATCAGCCGGACACAGCTTTTCCAAGCAGGTGGTTGACGAGGTTCGTCTTATTGCCGGTCAGGGTGTCGAGGACGATGCGCATCTCGGCGAGAAGGTGCAGCATCTCTCGCGGGTGCGGGTAGATCCCGATCAGCCCAATCTCAGGCAGGTTCATCTTATCGGTGAGGAACTGCTTGATGAATTGGCCCTGGAGGGCTTTGCCCTGTCGCCGGGCCAGCTGGGCGAAAATGTCACTACTCGGGGAATTGATCTGCTTGCGCTCCCGCAACGCAGCGTGCTCAAGATTGGCGATTCGGTCGAGCTGGAAGTGACGGGTCTGCGCAATCCTTGTGCCCAGATCGAAGCATTCCGGCCTGGGCTACTGGCTCGGGTCGTGTCGAAGGACTCCGGCGGTAACCTGATCCGTCGTGCCGGGATCATGGCTGTGGTTCGCAGTGGAGGCCAGGCGAGGGCCGGTGATGAAATCAAGGTCGTGCTTCCCGCTGGTGCGCACCTGCCGCTTGAGAGGGTCTAGGCCGTGACCCCGCAGGCGCGGGTCCAGGCGGCGATCGAGGTGCTCGATCGCGTGATCGCTGCGGCGCGCGGGCAGGGGGCCAGCGCCGACCGGATTGTTTCGGAGTGGTTCCGCAGCCGCCGTTTCGCCGGATCTGGCGACCGGCGCGCGGTGCGCGAGCTGGTCTATGCCGCGATCCGTGTTTGCGGCGAGGTGCCGGGCAGCGGTCGGGCGGCGATGCTGCTGCTGGCGAAGGACGATCCGGCGCTCAGCGCGCTGTTCGATGGCTCTCGCCACGCCCCCGCGCCGCTCGGCGCCGACGAGGCGATTGCCAGTCCCGGCATCGCCCCGGACTGGCTCGGGCAGCGGTTGGCAGCGAGCGGGATCGCGGGAGAGGCAGCGAAGGCGCTGCTGGGCCGCGCCCCGCTCGACGTGCGGATCAACCGGCTGAAGGCGGGTGACTTGCAACTGCCCGAGCCCGGCGAACCCACCCAGGCGCCCGATGCTCTGCGCTTTGCGGCGGGAACGCCGGTTGAGCAGTGGCCGGCTTTCAGGGCCGGGCTGATCGAGGTGCAGGACAGCGGCTCGCAGCTTGCCTGCCTGGCGGTGGAGGCCGAACCCGGCGAGACCGTGGTCGATCTCTGCGCCGGGGCAGGGGGCAAGACACTGGCCCTTGCAGCGGCGATGCGGG
>JAKOWQ010000114.1 GCA_029781465.1 Pseudomonadota bacterium | reverse complement strand
GTTTCGATCCCGACAAGCGGGTCGATCACAAGGTCCAGCGCCAGGTCGATCCGTTCATCGTCTACGGCATCGATGCCGCCGGGCAGGCGCTCGAGGATGCCGGGCTGGCCGAGATGGACGACGATCTCAAGCTGCGCACCGGTTGCTCGATCGGTTCGGGAATCGGCGGTTTGCCAGGGATCGAGAGCGAATCGCTGGTCCTGGCCGAAAAAGGCCCGGGGCGCGTTTCGCCGCATTTCGTCCATGGCCGCCTGATCAACCTGATCTCGGGCCAGGTCTCGATCAAGTACGGCCTGATGGGCCCCAATCACGCGGTGGTTACCGCCTGCTCCACCGGCGCCCACTCGATTGGCGATGCCGCGCGGATGATCCGCGATGGCGATGCCGATGTGATGCTGGCGGGCGGGGCTGAAAGCACAGTTTGCCCAATCGGGATCGCCGGCTTCGCCCAGGCCCGCGCGCTCAATTGCAGCTACAATGACCGCCCCGAACAGGCCAGCCGTCCCTATGACAAGGACCGCGACGGTTTCGTGATGGGCGAGGGCGCGGGCGTGGTGGTGCTCGAGGAATACGAGCACGCCAAGGCGCGCGGCGCGAAGATCTATGCCGAAGTGGTCGGCTATGGCCTGTCGGGCGATGCCTATCACGTCACTGCTCCGCACCCGGAGGGCAAGGGCGCCGAACTCTCGATGCGCATGGCGATGCGCAAGGCGGGAATGGAGCCGGGCGACATCGACTATGTCAACGCCCACGGCACCTCGACCATGGCCGACACGATCGAGCTGGGCGCGGTCAAGCGCGTGCTGGGCAATGACCTTGGCGGCGCTTCGATGAGCAGCACCAAGTCCGCGATCGGGCATCTGCTGGGCGGTGCGGGCGCGGTCGAATCGATCTTCTGCATCCTCGCGATCCGCGACCAGGTAGTGCCGCCGACGCTCAACCTCGACAATCCCGATGAGGGTACAGAGGGGGTCGATCTGGTTCCCAAGGTTGCCCGCAAGCGCACGGTGCGCGCCGCACTCAACAATTCGTTCGGTTTCGGCGGAACCAATGCCAGCCTGATCGTCAAGGCGCTGGAGGACTGATGCTGGGAAGCCGCCGGAGCGGCTGGCCAGTCCTGCTTGCCGCCGCATTGCTGCTCGGCGTGGCCGGGTGGTTCGCGGGCGGCTGGTTCGTTTCCGGGCCGCTGGGCAAGGACAGCGCCTTCGTCGTCCCCGATGGAGCCAGCCTCGGGGCCGTGGCGGACAAGCTCGCCAAGGAAGGCGTGATTTCCAGTGCGAGCAGCTTCAAGCTGCGCGCGCGGCTCTTCGGCATCGGCGGGGCGATCAAGGCCGGCGAATTCATGATCCCCAAGGGGGCAAGCGCAGCTCGGGTGCTGGCCATCATCCAGGGCGATGAGGTGCTGCGCCGCTTTGTTACCATTCCGGAGGGCATGCCCTCAATCATGGTCTACGAACGGCTGATGGCCAATCCGCAGTTGACCGGCGGTATCGACGTGCCGGCCGAAGGCTCGGTTCTGCCCGATACTTACGAGATCCAGATCGGCGAGAGCCGCCAGGCCGTGCTGCTGCGGATGCAGGCGGCGATGCAGCGCGCGCTGTCCGAGCTGTGGGCCGGACGGGCCGCCAACATCGCGGTCAAGACCCCCGAAGAGGCGTTGGCTCTGGCCGCGATCGTCGAGAAGGAAACCGGCAAGCCATCGGAACGCCGGATCGTTGCCGGGCTATACTCAAACCGGCTGCGCCAGGGCATCATGCTCCAGGCCGACCCGACGATCATCTACCCCATCACCAAGGGCAAGCCGCTGGGCCGCCGCATCCGCCAGAGCGAAATCCAGGCGGTCAACGCCTACAACACCTATTCGATGCTCGGTCTGCCGCAGGGGCCGATCACCAATCCCGGCCGCGCCTCGATCGAGGCCGTGCTGCATCCGGCCGATACCAACGTGCTCTACATGGTGGCCGATGGCACCGGCGGACACCAGTTCGCCGCCACGCTCGAAGAGCACAACGCCAATGTCCAGCGCTGGTACACGATCCGCAAGGAACGCGGGGATTTCTAGGGAACGAGGGCAAAGTCCGGCTGTCCGGTTCAGCGTCAGCTTTGGCGGGTAATTGACCGCGAAGCGGACTGACAGGATGCGACAACATTGCGGACATCAACAACCCATGCGAATATGAAACCATGAAAAGAGCAATTTCGACTTTGCTTTTAGCCATCACGTTTCCAGCCTCGGCGTTGGCGTGTTCACCTGTGGCTGGCTACCGTGTCCCAACGAATGTGGAGTTGCTTGAACGGGCCGATTTGGTAGTCCTTGCATCGGTTATCGAAGGGCCAGATAACTGTAAGGACTTTGGCAAAAAACACTTCTGTTTTCCGAGTGTCATCCTCGAACCCCTAAAAGTGCTCAAGGGCCAGCCTCCTCAAGGCGTTCTAACTGCAACAGGTAGTGTCAGGGACGGGCGCGACGAGCCCTATTCTCCGTTGCCAACAAAATTGGACGAAGCAAATCCTTCCACTTTTTGGGGGGCTTGCAGTCGTCGAGCTTATTCCCAAAAGTCCTTGGTCATAGCTATGTATAGTGAAAGTGACGGGGAGTTTCGCCAGTATACCCCTCCATTTTCTCGCGGCATTGAGGATGTGGAGGGTCCGGGAGGCCTTTGGGTCCGGGCGGCAGAACTATATCTCGGATTGCTTTCAGAGAATGCTTCTCACGACCGCAGGCGTGCATTTATGAACGAACGTGACCGCTTAATCACATTGACGGGCGATACCGACGCACAAGCTATTGCGGCAGACATTGAGGCCTATCTGGAAGCCACCGCCGAGGAGTAAACTAGGTCCGCTTTCCCACACATTGTCGCCGCTCGCCCCATCGTGTCGGCTTGCTGAAAGCGGGCGCCGCGCAAGATCGTTACTTGCTCACGCAGCCTACGGTTCGACGATGTTGAACCCTGCAGGCATCGGATCGATCGCGTTTAGCCAGGCCTGAAGCGCCGTGCGATCGCCTTCGACCTTGAGGCCGACGGCTTCGAGCCGGTCGAGCGGCATCTTCATGAACAGCAGCCCCAGCACCAGCTGACGCGGTCCGGTGATGGTTGCGGCGGGGGAGGGCATGGCTTCCATCCGCGCGAGCATCGTCGTTCCGGTCAGCTCGATCCCGGCCACCTCCTTGCGCTCGGGCATGACGATGTTGATCGCCATTGTCCGCCCGGCGAGCTTGGCGGGATCGAAGCGCGTGGCCGCCGAATCGAGCAGGAGCCGGGTCGGCACCGCGGCGATCATGTCGGCGCTGCCGGTGGCGAAAGTTCCGGCGTAGCCCTGGCGCAGTTCGCGTGCGGCGGTGAGGAACTGGTTGCGCCAGATCGCGCTTTCGGCCTGGTAACCCTGCTGTTCGTAGCTGTCCGCCAGCAGCGCGCGCGCCTGCTTGTCCGCCGGGTCGGCAAAGACCGCCTGGTTGAGCAGGTCGGACGCCCAGCGATAGTCCCCTGCGTCCATCGCCTTGCGGGCAAGTACGATCACTTTTTTTGCGCCGCCCATCGCCGCGACGGATTTCTTCGCCCGTTCGACCGGCGGCAGCGGGTTGAGATTGGCCGGATTGGCATCGTACCAGCCCAGATAGAACTGATAGACCGCCTTGGAATTGTGGCTGTAGGTTCCGTAATAGCCGTGGTTGAACCAGTCGGCGGCAAGGGCAGGGGGCTGATTGAGCTGTTCGGCGATCTCGACCGGGGTTTCGCCCCTGTTCATCCGCCGCACGGTCTGATCGTGGAGATAGCGGTAGTTGTCGCGCTGGCTGGCGAGCATGTGCGCGACCCGGTCCTGCCCGAAGATCGGCCAGCAATGGCTCGAGATGTCGGCATCGCTGCGCGATCCGTAGAGCCGCAGCGCTTCATCGAGGAAACCCGCCCAGGCATGCGAATCGCGGACCTTGGCGCCGCGCGGGGTCAGCACGTTGTGCAGCGAGCAGGTCGACATCTCGGCCGAGAGGAACACCTTTTGCGGCACGATGTAAACGTTGAGCTCGCTCGGCGCTTCGCTGCCCGAAACGATCTGGAATTCCAGCGGCACGCCATCGACAGTGCGCGTCTCGCCGGTGTGGGTGATGGTATCGGTGGGGGCGATCAGGGTGATCTCGCCGCCC
>JAKOWQ010000100.1 GCA_029781465.1 Pseudomonadota bacterium | reverse complement strand
ATTCGAACCTACGACCAAGTGATTAACAGTCACCTACTCTACCGCTGAGCTATCGGGGAGCAGCCCGTCAGGCAGGGGTGCGCCTATAGCAGCGTCAAAACGTTTGGCAAGCCGCCGCGGGGCGAAAAATCACGATTGGAACTGTTCGGCGAAAATCCGGTCTTCCAGCGTCTTGCCGGGATCGAACAGCAAGGTCAGCTGGAGCTTGCGCGCGACCTTGATCTTGACCGCCAGAATGTCGCGCAGTTCCTTCTGATCGGCCACGGCGGCGACCGGGCGCTTGACCGGATCGAGCACCCGGAATTCGATCTCGTAGTGATCGGGCAGGATCGCTCCGCGCCAGCGACGCGGACGAAACGGGCTGATCGGGGTCAGCGCCAGCATGTTGGAGCCGAGCGGCAGGATCGGACCGTTGGCGGAAAGATTGTAGGCGGTCGATCCGGCCGGCGTGGCGACCAGGATGCCATCGCAGTAAAGCTCCGGAAGGCGCACCTTGCCGTTGACCGCAACCTCCAGCCGCGCGGTCTGGCGGGTTTCGCGCAGCAGCGAAACCTCGTTGATCGCGCAGAAACTCTGCTCATCGCCGTTGCCGGTGGTGGCGGTCATTTCCAGTGGGGTGACGGCCAGCGGCCGGGCCCGCGCGACCCGTTCGGCCAGCGCGCGGCCGGGCCGATGCCGGTTCATCAGAAAACCCACCGTGCCGAGGTTGAGGCCATAGGCCGGGATAACCCGCCCGGCATCGAGCATGGCGTGGAGCACGTGCAGCATGTGCCCGTCGCCGCCGACCACCACGGCGGCATCGGCCTTGTCGAGCGGAACGAAATCGCCGCCAGCGCGCAGTGCTTCGGCGGCCTCCTGCGCGCGCGGGCTGTCGGAAGGCAGCAGGGCCAGACGTGGTTGCTCGCTCATGGCCCGGGTCAATATGACCCACGGCCCGGATTTGCAACGCATTCGCCCGCCAACGCTTTGGTGACGAAGCTGTGTTAATGCGGCCACGATGAGCACGATGCACCCCGAAGAGTTCGAGACCGGGCGCGATGCGGTCACCGGATTGCCGGGACGCGAGGCTGCGCGCGCGCGCCTTTGCGAGTGGCTCGCGCGGGGCGAGCAGGTGCATGCCCTGCTGCTTGGTTTCAAACGCTTCGATGCGGTGAACATGGCCTA
>JAKOWQ010000087.1 GCA_029781465.1 Pseudomonadota bacterium | reverse complement strand
AGCACGCCTCGAAGAGCGATATCGGCTGGGGCCACCAGATCCGTTCCTACGTCCTGCAACCCTATCAGATGGTCAAGGATCTGCGCACCGGCGTGACCAGTCCGACTCCTTCGGACGTGCTCGATGGCGATCTCGATCCGTTCATGGCCGCCGCGCTTGCCCAGCGGGTGACCGGGGAGAAGGTTGCGGTGGAGGACGTCGATTGATCGGACGCGGCGCTGCCCTTGCTCTGGCTCTGGCTTGCGCGGCCTGCTCGCAGCCTGCCGACGACCTCGACCGGCCGGAAACCGCGCGCGTCTTCCCGCGCCCGTTCCGTCCGGTTTCTGCGCTGAGCAGCAACGAATATTCAACCGAGGACCAGCGCGACAACCTGGGCGAAGCAAAGGTGGTGATGGACCTTGCCTCGATCCGCGAGGGGACGACCGTTGCCGATATCGGTGCGGGTGAGGGCTATTACACCGTGCGCCTGGCCGAACGCGTCGGACGGCAAGGGCGGGTGCTTGCGCAGGATATCGATCCCGAGGCGATTGCCCACCTGGGCCAGCGGGTCGAACGCGAGCGGCTGGACAACGTCTCGATCAAGACCGGCGCGGCAGACGATCCCCGTTTGCCCGCCAACAGCTTCGACCGGGTGTTCATGATCCACATGTACCATGAGGTAAGCGAGCCCTACGCCTTCCTCTGGCGCTTGCGTCCCGCACTCAAGGCAGGCGGACAGGTGGTGGTGGTCGATGTCGATCGCCCGACCGATCAGCATGGGATTCCGCCCGAACTGCTCTTCTGTGAATTTCGCGCGGTGGGCTTTCGCTTGGTCGAATTTGTCCGTAAGCCCGAACTCAACGGGTACTACGCGCAGTTCGAGGCCGAAGGCCAAAGGCCCGAGCCCGCTGCAATCAAGCCGTGTGTGACGGCCAAGGGAAAGACAGGTTCGCAATGACGTTCAAGGGGCTGAAGCCGATCCTCTATGGTGGCCGCGAGGTTTGGCCGCTGGTTGAGGGCGGCAAGGGGGTCGCGGTTTCCAACCATGCCAGCTCGGGCGCCTGGGCGGCTGCCGGCGGGATCTGCACGGTCAGCGCGGTCAATGCCGATTTCTATGACGATCAGGGCAATATCATCGAGCAGGTCTATCGCGGGTTGACCCGGCGCGAGCGGCATGAGGAACTGATCGAATTCGGCATCAGGGGCGCGGTCGAGCAAGTCAGGCGCGCCTACGATATTGCCAGCGGCAAGGGCGCCATCAATATCAACGTGCTGTGGGAGATGGGCGGCGCCCAGCAGGTGCTCGAAGGCGTGCT
>JAKOWQ010000082.1 GCA_029781465.1 Pseudomonadota bacterium | reverse complement strand
TAGCCCGAGACACCGCCACCTTTAGCGTGCGCTTGGACATACGCGGCGGTCACCCGGCCGAAAATTCGACCGAGCTACGCAACAAAAGGGGATTCCACGCCCCACCCACGGGCTTTCACCGAAGGCAGATGCCTTTTGGCGTGAGTTCAGAGCTTTCGCAAGGAGTCCTGGGGCGTTTGAATGCGATGCTGATTCTAATGCATTAATTGGGCTAGCAAGTTAACCTTCGCGCGCCCGAATCTAACGGTATGCCACCCTCTTGCTCACCAATATATAGCGATGACCTCGACATCGAGTAGCCGGGGCGTCGAAGTGTCTGGCAATGCGGGCGCATCGGTAACAACTGTCGTCAGATTGTTCGTTGCAGACGGGAAGAGTGGCAGGCCGGTTGAGAGGCGGGCATTATCCCGCAGCTCAACGTCCTTGTCCGGTCCGACATTAAGGTCTGTCATTTCGCGAAGGGACGATAGGAGGTATTGGAATGCAGACCGTTGACCAACAGCGGTGGCTGCTCGTTGACCTAGTTGCGCGATTTGGCCTGTTATCTCAGCATGCTGCTGCGGAGTTAGCTGCTTTCCAGTTTCGAAGAGAAGGGCGTCCTTGTATTGGGTCAGCGCCTGATTCAGCAAAAGTTCGTTGGTGTTGATGCTCGTTCCACCGTTTGCTCCTTCGAAGGGAGAGCGGCTAGCCGTGTTGATTGCTTCCACCATGTCTGGGGCCACATCGCGAAACAGATCGCCTAGCTTCACTGGTGTCCATGTAGATTGCAGATCGCTTCGAGCAACGCGGCAGAGCATCGTAAATTCGGCGTCTGAGAACAAAACCCGGCGAATATCCTTCCAATACGCAAGATGTTCTGTAACTCCTACGAGTTCTAAATGCGTTTCTGAGATGTTTATGTTGTTTAGGCAATCTTTGTGCGCAACATATTCGACGCCGTCAATGAATACAATTCTATAATCCAGTGCCTCAGCTCGGATTGGAATTAATCCAGCCAAGAGTCTTTGGAGAATATTATTAACTCTCTGTGCCTCAAAAAGTGAGGAAAACACATTATTTCCTGCAAATAACTCTGGAGCTTCATCCACCATGCTGGAAAACTCTGTCACCATTGTTCCGAGATGGAAGACGGGATCAGCTTTCAGTTTGACACGGAACTCAACGAGGGTGCCACGCTTCAGCTCGCGGGCGGGCGTGACGATCGAAGGATTCTCAACAGCCAGCAATTCGCTGATGTCGGTGATCGTCGGCAACGTTTCAGCAGGCTCAATCAATCTCAGGCCGGTGAGGCTGTGAAATTCCCGGAACCACGACTGCACAGTGGCCTTGCGCGATGTTTGAAGCGTGCTGCTGTTTGTGGTTTGAAAACGCGAAGTAAGTTCGCTCTTTGCCAACATCGGCGCGGTCGCCGCTAGCGTGCTGTCGAGTTGCGTCTGCAGGGAATCAGAACTTTGCTCGGACTTACCTTCCGTTACCTCTCCTGTTTGTGATGAAAGAAGGCTGCGAAGGCTTACTTCATCAAGATACACGAACTCCCGTAGCGGCTTTGGGGAATTGTCGCGGATCGGTGCAGCCGCCGCGCGCGGATTGAGTTTGCGCTTGAACCACTGAACGATCTTCATGCATCCCGCCTTTCAACTTTGCGTCGCGGCCTTGATGCAATCCGCTCATATGCCTGCGCCACGTCCTCAGCGTCGATTCTGTCGCGGCCCTCTCCGGCTGCGATGAGGGCAGACTCGGCCCAGATCGAGGACAAGTCGGCGGCTGACCAACCGTAGGTCAGTGCTGCTACGTCTTCTAAGGGCAGGTAGGGAGCAGCGTTAAGGCGTTTTGCACCAACCTCCAGGATCGCTAGGCGATCGAACAAGGTCGGTAAGCCAAACTCAATCTCCCAGTCGAAGCGTCCAGGTCGGGTGAGGGCAGGATCGAGCGCGTCAATTCGGTTGGTCGCTGCAATGACAACGACATTTCCCCCTTTCTCGTCAAATCCATCCATCAAGGTTAGCAACTGCGCAACAAGCCGCTTGGAGGCCTCATGCGAGTCACCAGTTCGCTCCTCAGCTATGCTGTCGATTTCGTCGAAGAATATAATGGCGCGACCGGACTGGGACGATACAGCCGCCTCAAAGATTTTGCGCAGCGTGTCTTCGCTATCACCGACCCACTTGCTAACGATCGAGGGGCCGCTGACCAGATAGAAATCCGCTTCGGATTCATGGGCAATAATGCGGGCGAGATGGGTCTTTCCAGTTCCCGGCGGCCCTGTAAACAGCACCCCTTTGACGGGGCGAGCACCAATCTTGTCGAGCTGCTCGCGGCAGCGGATTTGTGTGTCGATTAGTTCGCGGGCGCGAGAAACAACTTCGGGATAGCCGCCAAAGTCGGAGAACGACAAACTCTTACCAGACGTGTCGAACAGATATTCCCGATGCACATCGTCAGCGTTTGCGCCAAAGTCGCGCATTCGGATCGGCTTTTCTGCCAGCACTCTGACAATGGTGCTTGAATCGCTCAGCTCGACTGTGTTGTTAACTGCGATCTGAACGTTCGGATCATTGCTGGCCAGACGCAGCCCGAGAGCATCCTCGACAATCACTTCACCGTCTGCAAGGATCTGCCTGACAACTGCAATAGATTTGCTCGCAGGCCAGATATCGTCAGGGGCATACTCCCAACGGTTCTCGCCAAGAATAATTAGATCGCCGCGCTCTGGTAAATTCCCTTCCCGGATGGTGAAGTGGATGGTTTGCCCATCAAATTGCCGCCCATACACTTCACCGGATTCATCGTCACTCCGAACGACTTTTAGTAGTCTGCCAACTAAGGTCGAAGCGGTTGCATTCATGCGAATTTTCTAACGCATCCAACGCCGTTAGCAAACCTGCGATGAATTTTGTTCTGTGGGTGTTCGGGCAACGGTCAAAGTTGGCCAACTGCACGCTACAACGGCACCCTCTGGACCGGACATGGACCGGCTCGCAACTCAGGTTTGCATCCAGCCAAAGCACGTTGCATAGGTCGAGGTGGAAATCGGAAGTCAAGCGAGTTTGGGAATACCGTGGCTCTGCGCAAAACTTTGGGCATGACCCGATATAAGTAGATGATTTAATGTTATTTTTCCCGATTTTCGGGGGTTTTTCGTAATGATGGGGTCACGTGTTCGAGTCACGTAAGCGGCACCATCCCCTGGGGGTCATGACCAGGCACGCACTTATTCCGGTTGTCCTTCTCGCCCTTGCCGCGCGGCCCGCGCTGGCTGAGGAGCGGCCGATGGACGATGGCGAGATCGTGGTCACCGGGCATGGGCTCGATCCCTCGCCGCTGCTTGCGGCCTATTCGATCCTCGCGCTTGAGCGCGATCGCGGCGCGGCTTCGGCATCGGGGCGGCTCGACGATGTGCTGGGGCAGTTCGCCGGGGTGCAGCAGTTCCGCCGGTCCGACAGCCGCTCGGCCAATCCCACCGCCCAGGGCGTGACGCTGCGCGGGCTTGGCGGCAATGCCTCAAGCCGCACGCTGGTGCTGCTCGACGGGGTGCCAGTGACCGATCCGTTCTTCGGCCACGTGCCCTTTTCGGCGCTGCCGTTCGAGCGGCTCGATCGGGCCACGCTGATCCGTGGTGGCGGTTCGGGTGCGTTCGGTGCCGGGGCGGTGGCGGGCACGCTCGATCTGGTCAGCGCCAATCCTGCCGGCCTGCCGCTGGCCGAGCTGGCGCTGACCGGCAACGATCGCGGCGAAAGCGAGCTGAGCGGGACAGTCGCGCCGCAGCTCGGCAATGGCTATGCCGTGGTCTCGGGACGGTGGGATCGCGGGCAGGGGTTCTGGACCACGCCGCAGACCCAGCGGGTCGCCGCATCGGCCCGGGCCGCGTTTGACAGCTGGTCCACCTCGGCGCGAGCGGTGGTGCCAGTGAGCGGCGCTGTCGAGCTTCAGACCCGCCTGCTGGTGTTCGATGACAACCGCACGCTGCGCTTCCAAGGCGCCGACAGCCACCAGAACGGCGCGGATGCATCGCTGCGGCTGGTGGGGCGCGGTGCCTGGCAGTTCGATCTCATCGGCTATGTCCAGGCGCGCGATTTTTCCAACGTGGTGATTTCCTCGACCAGCTACCGCAAGACGCTCGATCAGCGCACAACGCCTTCGACCGGGCTTGGCGGCAAGCTGGAACTGCGCCCGCCGATCGACGCGGACCATTCGTTGCGGGTGGGGATCGACTGGCGCCGGGCCAGCGGCGAGATGCAGGAAATCGCCTATAGCGGGGCGACCGGCGCGATCACCGCGCGGCGCCGCGCGGGCGGGGTGAACGACGATCTGGGTTTCTACCTTGAGCACGATCACACCTTCGGCCCGCTGCGGCTGACCGGCACGGCGCGGCTCGATCGCTGGGCGGTGCGCGAGGGCCATTTCATCGAAACCAACGCGGCCGGGGCCGTCACCACCGCCAACCGCTTTGCGGATCGCGCGGGCTGGGACTTGTCGCTGCGCGGCGGTGCGCTGGTCGCGCTGGCCGAGGGACTGAGCCTGCGCGGTTCGCTCTACAACGGGCTGCGCCAGCCCACGCTTAACGAGCTTTATCGGCCCTTTGTGGTTTTCCCCGTCACCACCCGCGCCAACGCCGCCCTGAAGAACGAGGAATTGTTCGGGTTCGAGGCCGGGTTCGATTTCAAGCGCGGCGGCTTCGAGTTGCAGGCTACCGCGTTCGACAACCGGGTGCGCGATGCGATCGCCAACGTCACCATCGGCGCCAACCTGCGCCAGCGGCAGAATGTCGATGCGGTTCGTTCACGCGGGATCGAGCTGGGCGGCAAGGCCGATCTGGGCCGGATCAGCTGGGATGGAACGCTTTCGCTGGTCGATGCCCGGGTCGAGGGCAGCGGCGCATCCGCCGCGCTTGATGGCAAGCGGCCGGCGCAGGTGCCCGCGTTCACGGCCAGCACCACGCTGACCTGGCGCCCGGCGCCCGGCTGGCAGCTGGCGGCAAGGCTGCGCCACAGCTCGGCCCAGTTCGAGGACGATCTGGAGACTGACCGGCTGGCCCCGGTGACCACCCTCGATGCGCTCGCGACGGTGCCGCTCGCGCCCTGGGCCACCCTGGTGCTGCGCGCCGAGAACCTGACCGATGCCGAAGTTGTCACCCGCAACCAAGCCGGTTCGCTGGATCTCGGCGCGCCGCGCACGCTGTGGGCGGGATTGCGCTTTTCAATCGGGCGCTGATCGGGATAAGTCCTGCCGCGAAACCATTCGGGAGAGGATCATGGCCACCCAGCTCAGCGCGCACAGCCGCAATGTCGATTGTTCGGACGAGGAATGGCAGGCGCGCCAGCAGCTTGCCGCGTGCTACCGGGTGTTCGATCATCTCGGCTGGTCGGAATCGATCTACAACCACATCTCGGTCAAGGTGCCGGGCGAGGAAGGGGCCTTCCTCATCAACCCCTATGGGCTGCTCTATTCCGAGGTCTGCGCCAGCAACCTGGTCAAGATCGATATCGAGGGCAACACGCTCGATGGCAGCCCCTATCCGGTCAACAAGGCGGGCTTTGTCCAGCATTCCTACTTTCACCGCCACGTGCCCTGGGCCGAGGCCATCGTGCATACCCACACCACCGCAACGATGGCGGTGTGCAGCCTTGAGGGCGGATTGCAGCCGGTCAACTTCTACGCCTGCAATTTCGCCGGGCGGATTTCCTACCACGATTTCGAGGGGATCACCGTCCGCGCCGAAGAGGGTGAGCGCCTGCTCAAGAACCTGGGCGACAACCGGGTGCTGATGCTCAGGAACCACGGTCCGGTGATCCTCGGGCGCTCGATTCCCGAGATTTTCGTGATGCACTGGGCCTTGCAGCGCGCTTGCGAGGTGCAGCTGGCGACCAGGGCCGCGGGCAAGCCCGTGGTGGTTTCCGACGCGGTGGTGGCGGTGCATCACCGCGATCTGCACGAGGCCCACGTTCCCGGCCACCAGCCCGGCGGAGCGGACTTCGACGCCTGGGTGCGCCGGATCGACAAGACCGACCGTTCATGGCGCGACTGACGATCAACGAGCGCGCGCTTGAAGTGCGGATGGACCCGCAGACCCCGCTGCTGTGGGCGCTGCGCGACGGCGCCAACCTGACCGGAACCAAATACGGCTGCGGTGCGGGCGATTGCGGGGCCTGCATGGTGCTGGTCGATGGCCAGGCGCTGCGCAGCTGCCTGATCACCCTGGGCGAGGCCGAAGGGCGCAGCGTGACCACGATCGAAGGGCTTTCGCCCGATCGCTCGCACCCGGTGCAGCAGGCGCTGGTGGCCGAACAGGCGATCCAGTGCGGGTTCTGCACGCCGGGAATCGCGATCGCGGCAGCGGCGCTGCTGGCGCGCAATGCCGATCCGAGCGCGGAGGACATCCATGCCGCGGTGCCCAACCTGTGCCGCTGCGGGGTCTATCCGCGGCTGGTCCGCGCGATCCAGCGGGCCGGGCGGGTGATGCGCCGGGTCGAAACCATCGCCGCCGCGCCGCCGCCCGGGCTCAGCCCGGAGGATGCGGCGCGTGCGGTGCCGGCGATGAAGGGAGAATAGCGCTCAGAACTTCACCCGCAGTGTCAGCCGGGCATTGATGGGTTCGCCAGTGGCGATGTTGTTGTCAGTATGGGCACTGGCGAAGTAGCTGGTATCGGTGAGGTTTTCGATGTTGAGCTGGATCGCCACCGCATCGCTCAGATCGTAGAACAGCGCCGCGTCGATCCGGGTGAAGCCGGGCAGCCGCACCGCGTTGGAAATGGTCGCGAACTGGCTCGACTGGTGGACCAGGCCCAGACCCAGGCCGAGGCGGCTGGTCAGGTCATAGCGGGTCCAGGCGGCGAACTGGTCGGAGGGCAGCTTGTCAAGCTTGCGCCCGGCGGGCGCGGCGGTTGTGGTGCTGCGGATCTCGCCGCTCTGGTGGGTATAGCCCAGGCTGATCTGCCACTCAGGCGTGATCTTTCCGGCCAGCGATGCCTCAAACCCGCGAACCCGGCTCGATCCGGTCAGCACCGGATTGCCGGTGAGCGGATCGTTGGCGCGGGTGTTGCTGCGATCGACCTGGAACAGCGCGGCGCTCAGCGAGAGCGCCGGTGCAATATCCCACTTCGCCCCGATCTCGAGGTTGCGGAACGCTTCGGGTTCCAGCGTCTGGTAGCTTGCATCGAGCGTGGTGAACTGATCGCCCGATTGGGGCAGGAAGCTGCGGGCATAGCTGGCATAGAGCGAGACATTGGCTTGCGGTTTGAGGATCAGTCCGAAGCGCGGCGACCACATCGAATCCGCCCGCGCGGTCTGGGCAGAGGTCAGCAGGTTGGTTGCGGCAATATCGAAGCGGTCAAAGCGGATTCCGGCGATCAGCTGGAAATAGGGCGCCAGCTCGATCTGGTCCTGGGCATAGGCCGACCAGGTCCGGACCTTGGCGCTGGTTTGCCGCTCAATCCCGCTCCAGCTCGCCGCCGGAAGGCTGAGCGTGCGTGCCAGGGGCACTGTGGCTGACGTGGCGGTGCCGAACAGCGCGGTGCGGCGGTCCGAACCGGTCGTCTGATCGCCGCCCTCGATCCCGGCCAGCACGGTGTGCCCAAGGCCGCCCGTGCTGCCCTTCCACACCAGATTGGCCTGGCCGATCCAGTTGTCGCGCACGGTGGAGCTGGCATAGCCGGTCAGCGTAACCGTGGTGGCGGTGGCGGAGGAGGGCAGGAGATTGCCGTAATACTTGTCATAATGGGCATAGAGCCCGGACAGCGAGAGGGTCAGCCCATCCCCCAGCTCCTGATCGTAGCGCGCGCGCGCAATGTGGGCATCGACACTGCTGCGGTTGAGTTCGGCGCTGCCAAAGAATGTCCGTTCATAGCCGCGGATCGGGCTTCCGCCGAGCGAAGGCACGCCGCGATCCGTAACCCGCCGGTCGCGATCGTATTCGTAGGCCAGGGTCAGTGTGCCGGTTTCGCCCAGCGCGGCGCTGATCGTGGGCGCCAGGCCCAGGAACGAACCCGAATAGACATCGCGGTGGTTGGCGAAGTCCTCGTAAGTGGCATTGAGACGGATCGCGGCGGCGCTGCCCAGCGGCTGATTGGCATCGGCGGCCAGCGACCATGCCCCCCAGCTGTCGATCCCCGCCGAAGCACTCAGCCGCGTTGCGGCGGGATCCGCGTTCTTGGAAACGCGGTTGACGATCCCGCCCCCGCCGCCGCGCCCTAACAGCAAAGCATTGGCGCCCTTGAGCACCTCGATCCGTTCGACATTGTAGAGCGGACGATAATACTGCGCATCGTCGCGCAGACCGTCGAGAAAGAAGTCCGCAGTCGAGGACTGACCGCGCAGCACGATCTGATCGCGGTGCCCCTCGCCCTGGCCGAGCGTGACCCCGGGAACATAGCGCAAGGCATCGCCAAGCTGCTCGACCGCCTGATCGTCGAGCTGCTCGCGCTGGAGCACCGCGATCGACTGAGGGGTGTCGAGCAGCGGGGTGCCGGTCTTGGTGCTGGCCGGCTCGTCGATGCGATAGGTCTCGCCATTGACCACGATCGGGGAAAGGCTCGCATCGCCGCTTGCGTCATCGGCCAGCGCCACCTGGGGCATGGCCAGAAGCGGCAGTGCCACCATGGTGAGCCGCCATAAGCCGCGCGGGGCAGAGGCGGAGACGAGGCGAAGACCGAAGGGGGAGGGCAATGGCTGTTCCTTTTATTGATAACGATTCGCAATAACGAATAGAGCCGCTAATGCGAATCGTTCGCATTGACAAGGATCAAATTGCTCCAGCGGAAAAATCGCCCTAAGCGCCTCCCTCAAGGGTACGGGCGGAACTGCACAAGCGAGGGAACCGGCAATGAAGGCAACGATCTGGCACAACCCGGCTTGCGGCACCTCGCGCAAGACCTTGGCGATTCTGCAGGAAACCCCCGGGGTAGAGCTGACCGTGATTGAATACCTCGTCACGCCGCCCAGCACCGCGAAGCTGATCCAGCTCTATCGCGATGCAGGGATTACCCCGCAGCAGGGGCTGCGGCTGCGCGGGACCGACGCCGAAGAGCGCGGACTGCCCGATGCCGACGATGAGACAGTGCTCGCCGCGATGCAGGCCGATCCGGTCCTGATCCAGCGCCCTCTGGTCGAGACCGACAAGGGGGTGCGGCTGTGCCGTCCGCAGGAAGTGGTGCTCGAAATCCTCTGATCGGTTCAGCGCGCGCCGGTCAGCGCCTCGTCGGTGGCCATCGCTCGCCAGCCGACCACCACCACCGACAGGCACAGTGCCTCGATCCCGGCAAAACCAAGCCACGGATTGTGGCCGTAGAGCCAGACCCCGATCGCCGGCGCCGCAATATAGGCCGCGCCATTGACCGAGGCGACGATCCCGGCCGACTGGCCCTGTTCGGCGCGGCTGACCGACAGTGACGCCCCGGCGGTAAAGCCGGGGCGGAACAGCCCGAAGCCCATCGAAAGCAAGGCAACGCTGATCGCGATCGTGTGCTCGCTCCCGGCTACCGACAGGATTGCAATCCCGCTCGCGGCAAGGGCGATACCCCACAGGCAGGATGAGCGCGGGCCCAGCCGCAGCATCGGGATCAGCCCCCATTGCGCCAGCAGGGTCGCCAGCGCGCCCATCATCAGCACCCGCCCGGTCGGCGCCGCGCCCAGCACGGGCGTGGCCCGCAGCCCCAGCCGGTCCAGCACCAGAAAGCCGACGATGCCCATGGTCGCGGCCTGGGCGTGGCCCCCGAGCAGACCGGCCACCAGCCATGAGCGCATCCGCCGATCGCCCCACGATAGCTTTTCGGGCGGTGCATCCGGCAGCGCGCCATCCTCCTCCTCCGTGCTCTGCATCCGCGAGTTGGAATTGGCGCTGAAGGGCGCGGCCATGACATCGCCGCGCGCGGCAAAGGCCGGCGTATCGTCGGGCAGCCGCAGCCTGAGCGCGATCAGCACGATCACCGCGATCAGGGTGAAGGCGGCAAAAGGGCTGACCAGGCCCAGCGCGGGCATGATCAGCATCGGCGCCAGAGCCGGTCCCAGCACCGTGCCGAGGCCAAAACTGGAGGAGATCAGCGAGAGCGACTGGGTGCGTTCGGCGCGGCTGGTGCGCGCGGCGACATAGGCCTGGACCGCGGGCGGGGCAGCCGATCCGAACCCGCCGTAGAGCGACCGGCACAGCGCGAACAGCAAAAGCGTGCCGATCCCCGCAAGATAGCCGTTCAGCCCCAGGTAGAGCGCGAAGCCGCACAGCCCGAAGCTGGAGATGAAGCCCATCAGCCCGACCGCCATCATCGCCTTGCGCCCGCGCCGGTCCGAGCGGCGGGCCCACATCGGCGCGCAGAGCATCCACAGCAGCGCCGACCAGGTATAGGCCAGGCTGATCCAGAAATCCTCGACCTTCAGCGCGGTGCCGATCGCGGGCATCACCGATTGCATCGCGGTATTGCCCGCGGCGGTTACCAGAGTGACCAGAAACAGCAGCAGCAATCGCCCGCGCGGCAGGCTCGCGGTCGCCGGGCGGGACGGGTCAAGCAGTTGCGGATCGCTACTGGTCATCGCTTCGTCGCTAGAGCGGTATCTTGCGCCTTGCAATGGCCGGGTAAATTTGTGAAACGCGCCTCCGTCATCCCCGGGCACAGGACCGTCCTTTCAGCATGACCAGCAACGAGCTTGTGCACCAGTCCCTGCCGCAAAAGGCAGTCCGCCGGATCAAGCGGATGATGGGCCCCTGGGGAGTGTTCCTGGAAGGGTTCCTGCGCCATCCGGTGATGGTGGGATCGATTATCCCGTCCTCGCGCTTCACGATCCAGAAGATGCTCGCCCCGGTGAAGTGGGACGAATGCCAGCTGTTCGTCGAATACGGCCCGGGGGTCGGCACCTTCTGCCGCCCGGTGCTCGATCGGCTGCGGCGCGATGCCCAGCTGATCGTGATCGATACCAACCCGCTTTACATCGACTACCTGAAGGCGACGATCACCGACGGGCGCTTTGTGCCGGTGCTGGGATCGGCCGCCGATGTCGAAACGATCGTGCGCGCGCATGGGCACAACCATGCCGACTATGTGCTGTCGGGCCTGCCGTTCTCAACCCTGCCCGAAGGGGTTGGTCCGGCAATCGCGGCGGCGACCCACCGGGTGCTGCGTCCCGGCGGGGCCTTTCTGGTCTATCAGTTCTCCAAGCGCGCGCGCGACTTCATGGCCAAACATTTCGCCCGGATCGATGCCGGGTTCGAAGCGCTCAACGTGCTGCCCTGCCACCTGTTCTGGGGGTGGAAGGACTAGGGTCAGGCGAAGGTGTCCTCGATCGCCCCGGTCGAAGGCCCGCCCAGCTGGCGATGCGCGGCAACCACCGCCGCAAGCCAGTAGATCCCGGCAAGCAGGGCATAGACCAGGACCAGCAAGCCCAAGACAATCGCCACTGCGATCCCGCCGCCGCCGTTGCTTCCAACTCCGCCCAAGGCCGCGACCAGCGCGAAATAGACCACGCCCATGAGGATCCCGATCAGCAGGAAATAGCCGAACAGGCGCAGCGAATTGCCGCGTGTCAGCTCCCACGAGCGGCCGATCGCCATCAGCGGCCCGCGCACCTCGTCAAGCACGACTACCGGCAGGACCATCGAAAGCTTGGTCATCAGGTAGACCGCCCCGACCATTGCCACCAGTCCCAGTACGAAGATCAGCCATGGCTGATTGGCACCCATTGCCGCCCCGGCCATCAGCAGGGCGAGCAGCAGGCCCACGCCGATCGCTCCGACGATTACCAGCAGGCACGCCCCGGCCAGGGCCGGAAGCGATCGCACGCCGGTGGTCAGCGCCTCGCCGATCGTCGGGCGCCGCGGATCGCCGCACAGTGCGCAGATCGCCGCCTGGGCAACCAGGCTGATCGCGATTACGACCAGATAGACGAGGAAGAAACCGAAGCCCATTCCGGCGAAGATCTGGGCGAAGGCTTCGGGATTGCCTTGCAGCGCAGCCAGTCCGCCCATGCCGGACAAGGCCGACAGGAAAAACGCGCCCATCAGGGCATAGGTGGCAATGATCGCGACGAGCTGCACCGCCACCATCGCCCCAAGGCGTGACTTGAAGATCCCGAACGATTCGGAAATCGCCTGACTGATACTGAACGACATCTGCGGTTCCCCCTTTGGACCAGTGCCATCAAGGGGCTGATGCTGCGCCCTTTATTGCGCTTTGTCCATATCCCCGGAACGGCTGGACGGTGCCAGTTGGCGGAACACCGCAGTCATCAGGGCGGCGAAATAGACATCGGCGAGCGCGCTCACCGCGCTTGCCGCCAGCGCGGTGCCGAACTTGCTGCCGCGTTCGCCCAGGCCAAGCCGGAACAGGATGTCCAGTCCGTTGAGGAACAGCCAGCTCAGGATCACGAAAGCGATCATCAGCAAGGCGAGAAACGCGGCCAGGCGCCATCCGTTGCCGCGCGAGATCGCCCAGCCCCGCTGGATCGCCGCGAAGGGATTGAGGATCCGCCCGGCAACGATCGCGGGCAGCACGGTCATCGAACGGGCCGAACCATAGGCGAAGATCGCCAGCCCCAGCGGCAAGCCAAGCAGCAGCTGCGCGCCCTTGCCCAATGCTCCGGCCAGCAACGCGGGGAGCAGTGAAGCGAAGACCAGCATCAGCGTGATGGTCAGCATCGCCAGCAGCGCGGCAAGGCCGTGGCGTGCGCCGGTGGCGATGGCCTGGGATACGGTGGGGCGGCCCGGGTCGGCGATCAGCGCGATCATCGCCAGCAGGCCGGTCAGCTCCAGCAGCCGGGTAATCGCCAGATAGGGAAAGGCGCCTTGCATGTATTCGCCCAGCACCGCGCTCAGCCGATCGGGGTCGGAAGGCAGCTCGGGCATCGGGAAGAACACCATCACCGCAAAGGCCGGGAGCAGCATGAAAACTCCGCCCAGCGCCAGCAGCACATCGCGGTTGGCTGCGACGGCCTCGCTTGCATCCTTCCATGCCTGATTGCTGTCAAACCGCATCATCGCCCTTTCGCTGCCGTGTTGGCCCTTGATAAGCGCAGCGAATGCCGCCACGCAACGCGCGATGAGCGCCAGCTTGCCCGAATCCATCGAATTGCGCGTTTCCGGGGCGCCTGTACCCTACCGCGCCGCGCTGGAAGAGATGGCGGCGCGCAACGCGGCCATCGCCGAGGGCAGCGCGCGCGAGCTTATCTGGCTGCTCGAACACCCCCCCGTCTACACCGCCGGAACCAGCGCCGACCGGTCCGAACTGCTCGATCCGCGCTTCGAGGTGGTCGAAGCCGGGCGCGGCGGACGCTACACCTATCACGGCCCGGGCCAGCGGGTGGGCTATGTTCTGCTCGATCTCAAGCGCCGCGCGCGCGACGTGCGCGGCTTTGTCCACGCGCTCGAGGGATGGGTGATCGCGACCCTGGCCGATTTCGGCGTGGATAGCTGGCGCGCGCCGGGCCGGATCGGGATCTGGACCCGCGATGCCGACGGGCGCGAGGCCAAGATCGGGGCGATCGGGGTGCGCATCCGCCGCTGGGTGACGATGCACGGATTTTCGGTCAATCTCGCCCCCGATCTGGCGCATTTCGGCGGGATCGTGCCCTGCGGGATCGAGGAATTCGGCGTCACCAGCCTGGCCCGGCTGGGGCTGACGGTTGATTTCGATGCCTGGGATCGGGCATTGATCGCCCGCGCCGGCGAATTTCTCGCCGCGCTTAAGCGGCCTTGCCCGGGAGAATGAAGACCATGCGCCATCCCGTACCGATCGCCGCGCTTGCGCTGCTCCTCGCGCTGGGCGCCTGCAAGGGCGGCGAAAAGCAGCAGGGCGCAGGCAAGGTAGAGGGCGAGATCCTGCCTGGATCGGCCAGCGACGCCATGCTTCCGCTCGATACCGTCCGCTCGCAGCCCCCGCTCGCGCCGAAGGCCCCTGCGGCCAAGGACGACGCCAAGGCCGGAGCGAGCGAGGCAGCAGAAGCCGCCGCTCCTGCGCCAGCGGCCGATCCGGCGCCCGCGAACGACTAGTCCCAGCCTGCCAGCCCCGCGATCGCTTCGGTGTAGATCGCCTCGGACTGGCCGGTGACCGCCGCGCGCCAGGCGGAGTCGGCGGGGAGAAAGCGGTCGATCAGCTTGGCGCGAACATCGGTTGCAAGGTCGCTGGACGGAGCGGCACGGTGGCGCAGCCAGTTGTCCATCACCAGTGCCTCGATCATGGTATCGACCGGGTAGGTTCCCCATTCCACCGTCAGCCCGATCACGCTGGACTGGCCGGAGCGCGCGGCGAGATCGCGCACGGCAGCGGTCAGCAAACCGTGGTATTCGATCCTGGCGCCTTCCACCACATCCTCGCAGTGGACCTGGCGCTCGGGCCACCACGATGCCACCAGCGCCTGTTCGCTGCCGCCGCCGGGCGCATCGAGGATCAGATAGGGTTCGGCCCAGGGACCGATCCCGGTGTGCCAATCCAGCATCAGCACCTTGCCCTGGCGTGGCATATGCGCCCGGGCGATCGCCAGCGCGGTCCGCGTCGACCACGCCTGGGCGCTGCCGCCAAAGCTCAGCCCGTCGGAATGCGTGTATTGTCCCGCCGCCGATCCGACCAGGGCCCACTCAAACCCCTTGGCTGCGGCCAGGGCGTGCAGATCGCCGGTAAAGCCATCCAATCCCGCCCGATCCGCCGCGTGGCGCAGCAAGATGGCATGGATATCGGCATAGGCCGGGTTCGCCGGAGCCGGGAGCGACCAGTCTATCCCGTTGCGGTTAAGGTCGATCGCGTCCTCGTTGCAGCGGCTGGCATAGGCCCAGCCATAGGGATTGAGCGCGTGGACCAGCACGGCCGCCATGTCATCGGGCAGACGCTGCGCCCCGCCCAGCGCCAGCCATTGCAGCATGGTGGCCGATCCGGCGGCAGCCTCAAGCCCGTGCAGCCCGCAGCTGGCCAGAAGCAGGCGGGGCGCATCGGTGCGTCCGAACCGGGCGCAGTCGATTGCCAGATCTTCGCCTTGCGGCCCCTTGATCGCGGGATGGACAAAGGATTCGATCGCGCCGCCAGCCTGCCCGGCGGCGGCAAGAAAGCGCGCGCGGCCTTCGCGATAAGAGGATGAGAAATAGCCTGTCACGATTCTTCACTTCCGGTCCCGGCGGGCAGGGCACGTATGACCCGACCCGCCGGTTCCGCTGCGACCCTCAGAACCGGGCGACCAGATTGACCCCATAGGTCCGTCCGAGCTGCGGATGATTGACGATCGTGCCGAAGAAGTCGCGGAAATCGTCAATCGGGGCTTGCTCGTTGGTCAGGTTGCGGCCCCAGACATAGATCTCGAAATTGTCGCCCGGCAGCTTGAACCCGGCCCGCGCGTTGATCTGCGTGGAGCCCGAGATATAGCCGAAGGGCACCTCCGACCCGAGCGCCAGCGTGGTCGTCTCGACATTGTCCTCGGTGGTGAAGTGCGACGAGGTGTGGGTCACGTCGGCGCGCAGCGTGAAGGTCGAATCGATCGCCGGGATCCTGCGGGAATAGGTCGCCCCGATTGACCCGCTGAACTTGGGAGCATTGGTCAGCAGCTTGCCTGAGGCATCGCTGCCGCCCGAACCGCCGCCCGGGAACGAATCGTACTTGGCATCGAGCAGCCCGGCCGAGCCCTGGAAGGTCAGGCTGTCGCTGGCGCGCAGGGTAAATTCCAGCTCGATCCCCTTGGTCTTGACCTTGGCGGCGTTGGTGATGCGGATCGAGGTGCGGCCCCCGCCCAGATCGACGAACTGGTTGACCTGGTAGTTGTCGTAATTGGCGATGAAGCCCGCCAGGTTGAGCTGCAGGTGCCGGTCGAACAGCTCGGTCTTGAGGCCCACTTCGTAGCTGTTGACGGTTTCCTTGGCGAATTCGAGCCCGGAATTGGCCGCCAGCTCGTTGCTGTTGATATAGTCGAGGTTGAAGCCGCCGCTCTTGTAGCCCGAAGAATACTTGATGTAGCCGTTGACCCCGGGCGAGAACTCGTAGCCCAGGCTGGCCGCGGTGGCGAGGAAGCGGTCGGTATGGCTGTTGACCATTGCGTGTGGCGTGCCGCTGCTATCGGGGTTCGTCGAGCCGATGTTGATAATGACCCCGCCGGCCCGCCCGTCGAGCAGCCAGTTCACATCCTTGGTCTCGATCGAATAGCGCGCCCCGAACCCGAACTTGAGCTTGTCGGTGATTTCGTAGCTGCCGTTGAGGTAGCCGGCGATGCTCTTGGTGGTGAC
>JAKOWQ010000080.1 GCA_029781465.1 Pseudomonadota bacterium | reverse complement strand
AGCACGGATCGCGCACCTGCACCATGTAGCGATCGAGCCACAGCACATAGGGCACCGAGGCGAGGAACAATGGCACCGCCAGCGCGCCAAGCACCTGCATCGAAATCTGGTAGGGCCCCTGCCAGTACCAGCGGCCAAGGCAATAGAGCGCGGCGATCACCGCCCAGGTCGCCCACAGCCCCGCCAGCTTGACGATCGACTGGTCGATCACCTCGCCCAGCGGGCGCGGCCTCGACCAATCGAGCCCGGTGGTGGGATTGCGGTGGACCTTGTCGACCAGCACCGACCAGGCCAGCATCGGCAAAGCGGTGACCAGCAGCCCGGTCAGCGCGGCATTGGGGCCGGTCAGCCGCTCGCGCGGTCCGGGCAAGGCAAAGCGGTCAACCAGTTCGGGCCAGAAATGACAGACCGCGATCCATACCGAAAGCGCCAGCACCCCCACCAGCCCGACGGCCGGAGAGACGTCGCTGGCGGGCCGCTTGGCGGCAGGGGCGGACGCACTGTTCATTGCCCGCCGCCATAGCCCGCAAAGGGTTAAAGGCGGGGTAACGAGCCCCTTTTACCGCGGATTCTCAGCGGTAGACGGTGATGTCGCCGCCATCGTCGAGCACATAGAGCCGCCCGCCGGCAACCACCGGGGCCAGAGTGATCGGCGAACCCAGCGAATCGACCAGTTGCGGGCGGCCATCGGTGACGCTGGCCGAATAGACCTCGCCGCGCGAATTGGTGAACCACAGCCGCTCGCCCGCAAGCACCGGGCCAGACCAGAAGATCTGGTCCTTCTTCTTCTGCTCGTTGCGGAACCGTGCCAGCTGGGTAAGCCAGCGCACCTTGCCGTTGGCGCGCGCCATGCACAGCAGCTTGGCGTCGTCGGTCAGGGTGAAGATCCAGTCCCCGGCCACCGCAGGGGTGGAGATTCCCGCCAGGTTGAGCTCCCAGATGCGCTGTCCGGTAACCAGTTCATAGGCGGCCATGCGCCCGCCCTGTCCCAGCGCGAACACCCGGCCTCGATCGATGATCGGATCGGCGTCGATATCGGTGAGCACGCCCACCGTGGTCGAAAGCGAGGTCCGCGCGAGCGCATCGGTCCACAGCTGGCGGCCATTCTCATAGCGATAGGCGACCAGTTCGCCGGTGGAGAAACCCGCGATCACGGTGCCCTGCCCGGCAGCCGGCGCGCCGACCCCGAATACCCCGCTTTGCCCGGTGGCGGCATTTTCGCTCCACAGCACGCTGCCGTCACCGGCGTCGAGGCCGAGGATCTGGTTGTCCTGAGTCATCACGAAGATGGTATTGAAGGCGATCGTGGGCGAACCGCGCAGCGGCCCCGCGGGCTTGACCTTCCACTTGACCGCGCCGGTCTGGGCATCGAGCGCGGCAACCTCGCCGACCCCGGTGGTGACGTAGACGCGCCCGTCGGCATAGCTGGCTCCGCCGCCGAACACCGAGGTTGCACCATCGCCCTTGATCATGAAGCTGCGGGTCCAGTTGGGGGTGCCCTTGGCGGCATCGAAGGCATGAACCATGCCATCGGTGTCCATCACGAACATCTGCCCGCCGCCGATCACCGGCGAAGCCGCCAGCCGCTGGCGCTTGTTCGATCCGACGATCCGCACGCTCCAGTCGCGGCGCGGAGAGGCACCGATCGCCAGATTGCCATAGGCCTTGTTGGCGGTGCCCCCGGCCTGGGGCCAATCGGCGTTGGCGGTCGCAGGCGGCACGATCACCGCCACATCGGCCAGTGCCGGATCGACCTTGGCCCCGCTTTCGACCCGCGAGAGGATCGGCACGCGGTTGCCCACGGTCGGGGTCTTGGGCTTGTCCTTGCCACCGAACACGCCGCAGCCGGAAAGCGCCACGGCCAGCACCAGCGCAAGCGAGGCGGTGGAGCGGCGGGATAGGGTCTTGGCGAACATTGTCTGGTCCTTGTCTGGCCCGGTCAGGTCTGACCCGGTCACTGTTGGGGCTGGCCGGCGGCCTGGGCGGCCTCTTCGATCTGCTTCATCTCGATCCCGGCATCGAAACCGATCTGCGCCGCCAGCTGGCGGGCGCGGGCGCGGATGGGATCGGGAACCTTCTCATCCTTGCCGATCGCAACCAGGACGGCGCCGGCCTCGGCCTGCTTGTTCTGCTTGAGCAGGGCCATGGCGGTAAGCTCGCCGGCCGAGCCGAACCACGGATTGCCGGGAACGGCAAGCGGCTTGAGGCGGTTCACCACGTCCTGCGGTGGCAGCGATTCAAAGCGGATCGAAACTTCGCGGATCAGGGCAAGATCGCGGTGCGGCTGCGGCGCCTTGGCATCGGCGGCCAGCGCGGCGAATTCCTTGGCCGCTTGCTCGCTCTTGCCCTGTTCCTGCAGGATCGCGGCATGAAGCATCGCCGCGTTGGCCTTGCTCCCGTCGGAGCCGTCCTTGGTCAGCGGTTCAAGATCGCGGGCCGCTGCATCTAGCGCGATCCCGCCCGACCCCATCCGGTCAAGCGCCAGGATCGTCTGTTCCGACTTGCCCGCCGCGTCCTTGAGCTGCGATTCGTGCCACCACAGATAGCCCGCCAGAGCGAGAAGCCCGGCGCCGATCACGATCCCCAGCGGCCGGCCATAGCGCTTGGCAAGGCGCAGCATGTCATCCTGGCGCAGCGCGTCATCAACCTCGCGCAGGAAAACGTCCTGCGCTGCCGCTTCGCGATCGTTCTGCTTGCCGGGATTGGGTGAATTGTCGGGAGGCAGGGCCAAGTGAATGCCTTCTTCTGACTGCGGGAATTCTTGCCGGGCTGTTTAGCGGATGGGCGCGCCTTTTCAACGCCTGTTCTTACCGCTTTCCCCGGTGAAGCGGACCTGAACGGTACCGATCAGGGAAACGAGCCGCGCCCCAATGCCCCGGCATAGACCGCACGGTAGGCCGCGACCATCCCCGCCTCGTCATATTCGGCCAGCGCCTTTGCCCGGTTGGCGGCGCCGCTTGCCGCACGGGCCGCCGGATCGGCCGCAAGGGCGGCAAGCGCGGCGCCAAGTCCCGCTTCGTCGCCCGGAGCGGCCAGCCAGGGGAGGTTTTCGTCCGCAACCATCGCCGCGACATCGCCCACCCTGGGGCTGACCACGGCCAGCCCGGCGGCCATCGCCTCGACCACCGAGATCGGAAACTGCTCGCTGTCGGAGGACAGCGCGAAAAGATCGAACAGACCCAAGGCCTTGCCCGGCTCCGCCACGAACCCCGGCAAATGCACGCGGTGCCCCAGCCCGAGTTCGATCGCCTGGTGGCGGATCGCATCGCGCTCGGGCCCCTCGCCCAGGATCACCAGCTGCCATTCGTCCGGCATCGCAGCAAAGGCGCGCACCAGCCGCGGCAGGTTCTTGATCGCCCGCAGGCCCGCGAGCGTTCCGAGCCACTTCTCGCCCGCCCGCTTGATGATCCGGGGCAGCGCATCGGGGGCGCAAGGCTGCCCGTAGGCGGCAACCGGAATGCCATTGGCGATGCGGTGCACCTTGCGGCGGGGCTGCTTCCACACCTCGCGGGCGATCGTTTCAAGCCGGCGCGATGGCACCACCAGCGCCTGGGCGTGATAGAGCGCGATCCGCCGGTACCAGTTGCGCGAGGGTTTGAGGCGCTGGATCTCGTCCTGGTTGAACCCGTCCTCATGGTGGACCAGCGGCGGCAGCCCGAGCCGCTCGCCCAGCACGGTATGCGCCAGCACCGCGTCCATCGCCCCCCAGTTGTAACTCAGCACCAAGTCGAAGCCCTGCATCGCCCGCGCCAGCGCCCATAGCCGGGATGGCCCGGGTCTGCCCGACAGGGGCGGAAAATCGTCCGGAAACGCGACCGTCAGGGCCGGGTCGATCAGGGTGGCCGCGCCCAGCTCGCCCGGCACGGCAGAGACCACCGCGTGCTCCACCCCGGGCCCGAAGGTATTCATCAGCTTGACCGCGCGCAGCTCCTTGCCGCCCGGCGCAAAGCTGGAGTGGAGATGGAGCAGGCGCAGCGCGGTTACCCCACCCGCGCCAGCAGCCGATCGATCGCGGCCATCGCCGCGGGCTCGTCAAGCATCGGAGCATGGCCCACCCGCGGCACTGTCACCGCCTCGGACAACGGCAGGGCCTCGGCCATCCTGGTCAGGGTGGCGGGGGCAAGAATGTCGGACAGCTCGCCGCGCAGCAGCGTGACCGGCTTGTCCTTCAGCCCGGCGAGTGCGGGCCACATGTCGACCCCGGCCTCGCCACCGGGCTGGGCAAAGGGTTCGGCGATCTTCATGTCGTAATCGAAATGGATCCGTCCGTTGCCGCCTACCATCATGCAGCGCTTGGCCATCGCCAGCCAGTCGGTGATCGTGTAGTCGGGAAAGGCCGATCCCTGGGTTTCCTCGATCGCCCGCGCGGCGTGCATCCAGGTCTCGAAGGAGCGCGCCTGGCCAACGTAATCACGGATCCGTTCAAGCCCCTTGGGATCGATCTCGGGCCCGACATCGTTGAGTAGCGCCCCCGCCAGCCGCTGCGGCGCGGTCATCGCGGTAATCATCACCAGCAGCCCGCCCAGCGAGGTGCCGATCGCCACAACCCGCTCGATCCCGGTCTCCTCGAACAGCATGGCGATATCGTCGGCATATTGCAGCGGATTGTAGCTGGCCGAATCCTTGGCATAGGCGCTTTCGCCCCGGCCGCGCAGATCGGGGCAGAGCACGCGCCATTCGCCTGCCAGCCGTTCGGCCACGTGCGAAAAATCGCGCGCGTTGCGGGTCAGCCCCGGCAGGCACAGCACCGGTGGGCGATCGCCGCGCCCGGGATAGTCGCGGTAGTGCAGCTTCAGCCCGTCGCGGCTGGTCCAGGTGCGGTCTTGATAAGGGCTCATCGGGCTACGGAATTTCCTGTTGGCCGCGCCCTGGCTTGTGCCCGCGCGAGTTCGCAGCCACCATTGCCGCGATGCGCGCCGAATCGCAAGCCGCCCGCTACATTGCCGATACGCCGATTGCGAAGTTGGCTCAGTGGCTTGCCGTGCCGGTCGAGCCGGCGCGGTTTCCGCGAGCACAGCTGCGCTGGCGCAACACACGCTGGGACCGCGCGGTAGGGCTGGACGGCCTGGACGAACAGCAGTGGCTGGCCCACTTTGCCCGCTTCGAGCCGCTCGAAGGCAATCTTCCCCAGCCGCTGGCGCTGAAATATCACGGCCACCAGTTCCGGGTTTACAATCCCGAGCTGGGCGACGGGCGCGGGTTTCTGTTTGCACAGCTGCGCGATGGCGCCGGGCGACTGCTCGATCTGGGCACCAAGGGTTCGGGCCAGACTCCCTACAGCCGCACCGCCGACGGACGGTTGACGCTGAAGGGCGCGGTGCGCGAAATTCTCGCCACCGAAATGCTCGAGGCGCTCGGGGTCAACACCAGCAAGACTTTCTCGGTAGTCGAAACCGGCGAGGAGCTGTTCCGCCAGGACGAACCTTCACCTACCCGCTCGGCGGTGCTGGTGCGCCTTAGCCACGGGCATATCCGCATCGGCACTTTCCAGCGCCTGGCGTACCATCAGCTGACAACCGAGATGGCCGAGCTGACGGATTACTGCCTGACGCAGTTTCCGGGACCGATGCCTCCTGAGGATGCCCCCGGCCGCGAAGAGCCGGCGGTGATCCTGCTGCATCAGGTGGTCGAGCGGCTGGCCCGGCTGGCGGCGCAATGGATGGCCGCCGGTTTCGTCCACGGGGTACTCAACACCGACAACATGAACATCAGCGGCGAAAGCTTCGATTACGGTCCGTGGCGCTGGTTGCCGCGCTGGGACGCGGGCTTTACCGCCGCCTATTTCGACCAGCAGGGCCTCTATGCTTTCGGCCGCCAGGCGGAGGCGCTGTACTGGAATTGCGGGCAGCTTGCCGTGGCTCTGCGCGCCTTGACCGAAGCGCCGCCGCTGCTCGCCGCGCTTGAGCGCTTCGGCCCGCTCTATCAGGCCGCCTTTGCCCGCCAGTTCCTGTGGCGGCTGGGACTGGAATCGCGCGGGTTCGAGGCCGACTCGGCGCTGATCGCGGCGAGCGAGCGGGCCATGCTGGATGAGGGGATTTCGCCCGACGCCTTCTTTCATCGGCACCGCTTTGGCCGCAACGCGGAGCACAGCACCCTCGCCGCAGCGCTACAGGGCTATCATGCGACAGGCGAGGATCATGCGATCTGGCAGACGCCTTCGCCCCCCACCTTGCACATCGACGAGGTCGAGCGCCTATGGTCGGCGATCGATGAACACGACGACTGGACCGCGTTAAACAACAAACTTCTTGATATTCAATATCTTGGATCGGCCCTGGGACCACCGCCGGAAACCTGTTGTTAAGCCATGTCGTTTGCCTTCCCGGCAAGACTTTCCTTGTAGTGCGGCAACGGCTAAGGCGCATTGATCCCCGGGGTCGCACCCAACCAAGCAGACGGGACATCGTTGTTGAGCACTGCAGAGATCATTTCCTACGAACCCGCGACCGGCGCCGAACTGTGGCGCGGCAATCGCGGCGATGTTGACGAGATCGTCGGCCGTGCCCGGCGCGCCTGGCCGGCCTGGGCCGCGCAGCCGCTTGCCAACCGAATGGAGCTGGTTCGCCGCTTCGCCAACGAGGTGCGCAAGGAAAGCGAGAAGCTCGCTACGCTGATCGCGCGCGAAACCGGCAAGCCGCTGTGGGAATCGCGCACCGAAGTGGAAAGCGTGGTCAACAAGGTTGAGATTTCGATCCGCGCCTATGCCGAGCGGACGTCGCAGCGCAAGCTGGACAACGCGCTTCAGGGCACCGCCGCGCTGCGCCACAAGCCCCACGGGGTGATGGCGGTGCTCGGCCCCTACAACTTCCCCGCACATCTGCCCAACGGCCATATCGTGCCCGCGCTGATCGCGGGCAATGCGATCGTCTTCAAGCCCAGCGAGAAGACCCCCGCCACCGGCGAACTGCTGGCGCAGTGCTTTCACCGTGCCGGCATTTCGGCGGCAGTGGTGCAGGTGCTGATCGGCGGGCCCGAGGAAGGCCAGGCGCTGGTTGCGCATGAGGGGATCGACGGGGTGCTGTTCACCGGCAGCGCTCATGCCGGGATTGCGATCAACCGCAAGCTGGCCGCGCGCCCCGACAAGATCGTTGCACTGGAAATGGGCGGCAACAACCCGATCGTCGCCTGGGATACACCCAAGCTGACCGACGCCGCCGCCCTGGTGGTGCAATCGGCGTTCACCACCGCCGGGCAGCGCTGCACCGCCGGGCGCCGCCTGATTGTCAAATCGTCGCTCTACGATGCGCTGCTGGCCGAAGTGAAACGCCTGGCCGACCGGATCATCGTCGGCGCGCCATTCGATGAGCCGGCCCCATTCATGGGCCCGGTGATCGACAATCAGGCCGCCGATGGCCTGACCGAGAGCTTCCTCTATCTGCTCAGCCACGGCGGCAAGGCGATCAAGCACCTGCTGCGCCCGCGCGACGATCTGCCGTTCCTCTCGCCCGCGATCATCGACGTTTCCAAGGTCAAGGACCGGCCCGATGTCGAACTGTTCGGACCGATGCTCCAGGTGGTGCGGGTCGACGATTTCGACGAAGCGATCGCCGAGGCCAACAACACCCGCTTTGGCCTCTCTGCCTCGCTGATCGGCGGGACGCCGCAGGAATACAACCGCTTCTGGGCCAATATCCGCGCCGGGGTGATCAACTGGAACCGCCCGACCAACGGCGCCAGCTCGGCCGCGCCGTTCGGCGGGGTGGGCCTTTCGGGCAACCACCGCCCCAGCGCCTATTACGCGGCGGACTACTGCGCCTATCCGGTTGCCTCCAACGAAATGGAACAGCCCCGGGCGATGATCGGGGTTGGCCTGCGCGAGGCCTAGAGCCTGGCCTGACCAGGTGGAAGCACCGTCATCGCGTCAGGACCGGCTCACGGGCTCAGCGTCCCGCGCTGACGATATCGACCTGCGTCAGCCCGCCCGGGGCCGGGCGCACGAAAACCGCATAGCCGCGCCCCGAGATCACCTCGTCATCGCCTTCGCTGACATGGCCGGGCTGGAATCCGCCCTTGGCCGCCATCGCAAAGTGGAAATCGACCACCGCGGCCGGCTCGACCGGTGTCAGGTAATTGACCACCCTGATCCGGCAGGCGGGATCGTCGGTGCCGGCGGCTTCCTGCACGTGGCCGCGTGGATAGGGCACCAGCGCGGGCACCAGCCGCGCGGACCAGACGAATGAATAGCTCAGCTTGCCCGCACAGCTCCTGGAAACCAGCCCGCTCGCGGCCGCGACGGCCTCGGCAGTGATTGCTCCATCGAGGCGTGATTTCTCGGACCGCGCGGTCGCGGTCGGAGCGGAAGAAATCGCTCCCCCCGCCATGGCGAGCGCGGCCTGCCGGGCAAGCTCGATCTCTTCCGGCCCGGTGCGCAGCGGCGGGATCTGTCCGCTGGCCGGACCGCCCCCCGACAGGGCCGATCCGCCCCGGTTCTGGGTGGCAAGGTCGGGATCGGCCATCAGCGGATCGGACAGCGCATCGACCACGGCGGGATCGCGCTGTTCGCCGGAGTCGGCCTGTTTCTGCTCCTGACCGCACGATGCCAGCAGCGCGGCAAACAGGACAACGGCGGGAACGCTTCGGACCATTGCCCGATCCTAGCCGGTCACGCGTGCAGCGCCAAGCGGAGACGCTTGCGCCTCCAACCGCTCACGGCTAGCGCGCTCAGGTGTCCCAGTCCTCCGCCGAGCCCCGCCCCAGCGGCCTGCCTTTCGCGCTGGGGGCGCATCTGATCTGGGGACTGATGCCGCTTTACCTGCGCGAGGTTCGCGCAGTGCCGCTGTTTGAGTTCATCGGCTGGCGGGCGATCCTGACCCTTCCCTTCGCCTTGCTGTTCATTGCCATCCGGCGCCAGGGCGGCGAGTTGCGCGCCGCATTGACCGACCCGCTGATCCTGCGGCGGCTGGCGGCGAGCTCGCTGTTCGTCGGTTGCAACTGGCTGATCTATGTCATGGCGATCCAGTCGGGCCATGTGCTCGCGGCCAGCTTCGGCTATTATGTTACCCCGTTGTTGCAGGTGGGAGTCGGCGCGTTGTTCCTGCACGAGCGGCTGAGCCTGCGGCAATGGAGCGCGGTGGTGCTCGCCGCACTAGGGGTGCTGGTGATCGGTTGGGGTCAGGCCAGCATGCTGTGGCTGTCGATGGGTATGGCGCTGACCTGGTTGTGCTATGGACTGGTGCGCAAGATCACCCCGGTCGGTGCCCTGCCTGGGCTGGCAGTCGAGACCTTGCTGCTCAGCCCGGTGGCTCTCGCAGTAATGGGCTGGTACGCCTTTTCCCCTGCTGGCCTCAGCCTGGGGCAAAGCCGCTGGCTGGATCTGATGATCCTGTG
>JAKOWQ010000009.1 GCA_029781465.1 Pseudomonadota bacterium | reverse complement strand
ATCACGCGCACCTCAATATCGCGCGGGCCGCCGCCCAGGCGCTTGAGCACCGGGTCGATCTCGCCGGCCTCGGCCAGCAGGCGCTCGCGCTGCTCGAGCAGCTTGAGGCGCGCGGCGTGCGGTTCATCCAGGTCGAGCACCTGCATCTGCCCGATCATCTCGGGCGCGCTGGCGGTCGCGCTGAAGCCGCCCCCGGCGCGCGCCAGTTTGGCCATGTACGATGCGCCAGCCACCACCGACGGCTCTTCGACCGCCATCGGCACCAGCACCTCGCGCCCGTTGACGACAAAGTTCTGCGCCACGCCCAGCGGCAGCCCAAACACCCCCACCGCGTTCTCGATCATGTGATCGGCCTGTTCGGCGGTCAGCCCGCCGCGCAGCGCCGCCAGGTCGGCGGCATCCAGCCCGGCCTTTTCGGCCAGCCAGTCCAGCCGCTCGGAGATGGAGAGATTGTAGAATTTGATCTTTTCCGCGGGCATGGGGCCTCCTGGTTTGAATTCTGAGCGAATCATACCCGGGCGGGTCTGGCAAAAGCTATCAAAAAGAGGAGGGATGGGTGATGTGTTGATGCGGCAGTGGGTGATTCGGTATTCGAGATGGGAAATGCCATGGGCAGGCCCCTGCCCGCGCACGCGTGAAAAAGGCGGCTTTGATCTTTTGGCACAGGCATCACCCCGCGAATTCCTTGCCCGGCGGGCAAACGGAAGCGGCCGCAAAACCTGCCCGCCAAACCGGTTTGACGCGGCGGAAGAGTGCCTGTACACTCATCCTAACTCCCCGACCGCGAGGCAACCGCATGAGACTGTCGAAACCGCTGCGTTACACGCTGTTCGCGCTGCTGTACTTCACGCAGGGCACCATCCTGAGCTACTTCACCGCGCTCAACGCGCTCTATTTGCTCGAGCGCGGGCTGACGATGACCAACATCGGCATTTTCGGTTCAATCGCGCTGATCCCGTTTGTGATCAAGATCCTGTTTGGGATGCTCTCCGACCGGGTGAACCTCTTTGGCATGGGCCACCGCAAACCTTACATCTTCCTCGGGCTGGCGGTGCAGTTCGCCTGTTTGATCGTCGTGCCGTTCATCGATCCCAAGGCCAACTATTGGGGTTTTGTGGCGCTGGCCTTCGTGCTGCAACTGGGCATGGCGCTGTATGACACCTGCACCGACGGGCTGGCGCTGGACACCACCCCCGAGGGCGAGAAGGGCACCATC
>JAKOWQ010000441.1 GCA_029781465.1 Pseudomonadota bacterium | reverse complement strand
GACCACCGGCCGGTCAACTCCGCCCAAACCGCCTCGGCGATCAGCAAGCCGCCGTACAGTACTCGCAATACATCGAACTGGCTGATAGCGGCCAGATTGGTCAGCGGCAAGGTGTTGCTGATGATCACCGTCACGACAGGCGGCCCAGCGTGCGCAAAGTCTCGATATCGTCTTGCAGGTCGTCGGAGTCGTAGTGGGCCTCGATGCGCCGCAGACTGAGCCACTGGCGGAACTCCCACAAGCTCAGTCCGGCCAGTTCGCGCGCCTTGCCCAGCGACAGCCGGTTCTGGGCATAGAGCGTCAAGGCCAGTTCGCGCCGGAGATCGTGCGTGTTCATTTGGGCGGCATCCAACACGTCCTAGGGGATTTCGAGGGTCGCTATCGCATCTTCGGGCATGGTGATTCCTCCGTTCGAACCTGTTCGTGAATGATGCTCAGCCAAGTGCTTTGTTCTCACCCTCACCGATCAACGCCGGCGACAGCGGGTCGGTATGGCCGCGATACCAATCGCCCGAGCGGGCGCGTTCGGGCAACGGCCGCAAGGGTCTGACCCAAGGCACGAAGCCGCGTGCCGGGTCGAAAATCGAAAATTCCCCGCTATCGGGGTCCTTGGCGATCACATGCACCCAGTCGCCGCCGATCAGTTCGCGCAGGCTGGGCTGACGCTGGTAAATGGCGGTCAGCACTTCGGTGCTCGCCTCGACCACGATCTGCAAGCGCAGCGGTTCGTGAATCTCGATCATCTGCCGGGGCAGGCCGGTGCGCAGATCGCTGCTGGCCCCCTCCATCACCGCGAACAATCCTGTGACGTTATGCGGCGTCTTGGTCCCACAACCCAGTCGCTCGTTGTTGACGGTGGAAAAGTAGTACTCCAGGTTGATGCCCGCACCCACCGGACCCACCGCCAGCAGGATGCCTTCCAACACGGTCCCGCTGGGGTCCTGGGTCGGGTCGTAGGAAATCAGGAACGCCCGCCGATCCAGAAACAGTCCCTGACTCATCGAGCGGCGACCGACCAAGGCGGCGGCGTTGGTGGCGTGCCCCAGTTCGGGCCGCGCCTGGCTGAAATCCCTGGAACGCTCCACCACGTGCCGTAGCGCCTGGGTCGGCGTGGGGTCGCGCGGCGCGGAAGCGAAACGGCGGCAGCGTTCGTGGGCCGACCGTTCGCAAGCCTGGTCCAGAACCCGCCGCAATTCAGCTAGTGCCGATGCCAGCGCGGCCGGCAGATCACCGGGATCGTACAGAGTGATCAGTTCGTCGCAGGTGTTGTGCTCGGCGCCGATGAACCAAGTGTCCTCCGGCACCTCGATGCCGCGCTCGACCAGCAGCGCCCGCACTGCCGGGCGATTGGCCATGGCGGCGAAGGCGCGGGCGTTCGGTCCGCCGTGGCGCCCGCTGCACGCCCCGCAGTCGTAAGCGGCGAGATGCGGATTGTTCTGGCTGATCGAACCGTGGCCCATCAGCACCGTCAGCGGCGCGAACCGGGTGGTCAGCCCGATATTGCGCAACAGAGCGGCCACCCGGTCGGCCTGCTCGGTGTCGGTGAACCCCAGGCGCGGCCGTTCCGGCGTGGCCGGCGTATCGTCGTCCGCCGCCATGACCGCGACTTGCGTGGGCACCGCCGGCACCCACAGCGCGTCGATCGCCGTCACGAGGGTCGCCTGCCGGCTGGGGGCAAACAGCTTGCCGACCAATGTCAGCAGCGCGCCCGGCGCCAACGCGGCGATCAGCGGCGCCGAGGACAACAGGTTGCGCCGGATCTCGTGATACAGGTCGCGCAATCGGTCGCGCCGGTCACGCCGCTGGTCGTGCAGCGCATGGCGTGCTTCGGCACCTGGCCGCGCGACTTCGCGCACCTCATGGGCGGGTGTAGCCACCACCGGACAGAGCGGCGTGACCTCGCGGTCGTCCAGGCCACGCCAATTCATCACCACCCCGAAAAAGCCGGCGGCGCCCAAGGTCTCGATCCGTGGGTTCAGCTCCTCCAGATGGCGACGGATACCCTCCTCCCGATCGTCGATGCAAAACACGATCTGGGCTTGCGGTCGTTGCGCGCGCGCGGCCCAGCGACCGTGATTGTTGGCCAAGGCGTTGATCAGCTCATCGCGATAATGGTGCTCGTAGGCGCACTGCCACAGCGCGCCGCGCAAGGTGGTCGGCAATTCGTCCAGCGGCGCCAGCAACGCCTCCAGATCCGGCTGGCTCAGCGCGCGCAACTCGCCACCGGACAACCCGAGATGCTGGGCCAGCCGAAATAGCCGCCAAGCGCTGCCGTGGACCGTGTGCGTGCCGGGCCGCGTCGCCACCGGACTGTGCCGCCAAGTCCAGATCATGTCGGCGAGGGTATCCCAGGGCGCGCGCCTTGCCCTTTCCACGCCCTCCGCTCCCTGCTCCCCACGCGGGAGAGCGGTCAGCGGCGAGAGAGCCATTCCTCCCTCCACCAGCGCTCTCGCCCGGCTGGCCAGATATTCGGGCAAGCGTCCTTCGTACAGAGCCTGCCGGACCAGCGCCTCGGCCGGGCGCGCGGTGAAGTAATCGCGTAGCGCCGGCAGCGAGCCTTCCAATCTCCAATGCTCGCGGCATAGCTGTTCGATCCACAGACCGTCCAGGCACAAACGCAACGCGAGATAATCCACCAGCGCGACCGGCGTTTCTCGATTGGCCGGGTAAGCACCGTGTTGCTGCCGCCAGTTCATCATCCCCGACCAGCCGGGCAATTCCAGGGCGAGACGGGTCAGATAAGCGTCCCAGCGCGACTCGGGGAGACCCAAACGTCGCAACTCGGCGACGATCGCGTCCAGCGGCTGCTCCGGCCAACGGGTCAACGCCGCGCGCCAGCCGCTCAAACCGGCGAAGCTCCAGGCCAGATCGCTTTCGGCCAGGCGACGCCACGCCGCGTACAGCCCCCCGCTCCGGCCGGGCAGCGACCAGGCCGCCAGTCCTTCATCCAAATGGGCGGCACACAGGCGAATCAGTACCGGACGGACCTGGTCGAGTAGATCCTGGCCGGTCAACACCCGCAGCAATCCCCGCAAGGTGCTCTTTTCACCCACCTCGGCGAATGATTGCTCAATCAGCGCCAAGGCATCGGCTTGCATCCGCTTGTGAACGACGGGGCCCTGATCCGTGGCCATGCTCTCGGCCCTGAATTGCGCCAGCAGCGACTTCGCCAGATTGATTTGCAGATCTTCCAGTTCTTCCGGGTGCAGGTCGAAAGCGGGGAGTTGCAAACCTTGCAGGCAGGCGTGCCACAGGCTTTCCAGCGCGCGGGCTTCCCCGACGTCACCCTCGTGCTCGGCCGCCGCCAGCAGTCGCTGGCGCACGGTTACCGGCACATCGGACTGAAAGCGCCGGGTGACGTCGAATTCCTCAATCCGCCAGATCAGTTGGCTTAGAGGCAGGGCTTCCACCCCGTGGACCAGCGCCACGCGCAGCGCCTCGCCCCGACGGATGTCCCGATCGCCGGCGCGGACCAGCACGGCTTCGGTATCGAGGGCTTCCCGCCGGGCGAATGCCGCGTCCAGATCCGTGTCGTCAATCCGACCAGCCCGGTACAGCGCGCGAAAGTTCTCCTCGGGCAGATAGGCGCGAATGCCGGTGAGTTGCTCGGCCGCCGCCAGCGCCTGTTCGAACGGCAAGTGCTGATAACCGTGCAGGGTATTGTGATGG
>JAKOWQ010000216.1 GCA_029781465.1 Pseudomonadota bacterium | reverse complement strand
GGAGGGCCGGGCTCGCAACCGCCGGGTCGAAATCTTCATTCCGCGTGAGGACCGCTGATGAAGCGCTGGCTGGTCTTCGCCGTCAGCCTGCTTGCGGTCATCGCGCTGGCTTTGCTGATCTGGTATCTGCTGCCGCTGATCGCGGTGGCGGGTTTCGAGCCCTTCGCCAATCCCTGGCTCCGGCTGGCGCTGATCGTGCTGCTTGTCGCGGGTTATCTCGGCTGGCTCGCGTATCGCATCTACAAGCATCAGCGCTCGGCCCGCGAACTTGCCGAAAACATCGCGGCACAAGATCCCGCTGACGACAATTCCGACGCTGCCGTGCTGGCCGAGCGCATGCAGGACGCGCTGCTGACGCTCAAGGGCTCGCAGAAGACCAAGGGCGACTTTCTCTATGAGCTGCCCTGGTATCTGATCGTTGGTCCGCCGGGTGCTGGAAAAACCACGGCGCTGCTGAATTGCGGATTGAAGTTTCCCCTGAGCGCCCAGGCGGGGCCGCTCGCCGGCAGCGGCGGCACCCGCTATTGCGACTGGTGGTTCACCGAGGATGCGGTGTTCATCGACACGGCCGGGCGCTACACCACCCAGGATTCCGACGCCGAATCTGACCGCAAGAGCTGGCTTGCCTTCCTTGATCTTCTGAAGCGCAATCGCAGCCGGCAGCCGATCAACGGCGTGCTGGTGGCGATCAGCCTCGGCGACCTTCTGACCCTCAAGCCAGCCGAACTCGCCGCCCATGCGGCGGCCATCCGCAAGCGCCTCACCGAACTCAACAACCGCCTGCAGGTCGATTTCCCCGTCTACATGATTTTCACCAAGGCGGACCTCTTGGCGGGCTTCGTCGAATTTTTCGGCAACCTCGACGAGACCCATCGCAAGGCGGTGTGGGGCGCCACCTTCCAGACCAGCAACAAGAAGGAAAACCGGGTCGGCGACGTGGGGCCGGAGCTCGACCTGCTGATCGACCGCCTCAGCGCCGAATTGCCCGACCGCCTGCAGGATGAATCGGACCCGATCTCACGGGTGCGGCTGACCGGGCTTGCCTCGCAGCTCGCCGACCTGAAGCCGTCGATCATCCAGTTCCTCAACCAGATCTTCGAGCCGACCCGCTATCAGACCAGTGCCTCGCTGCGCGGCTTCTACTTTACCTCGGGCACCCAGGAGGGAACCCCGATCGACCGCGTGGTGGGCGCGATCTCGCGCAGCTTCGGCATGCAGTCGAACATGTCGGCTGCCTATTCCGGGCGGAGCCGGAGCTACTTCCTCGAATATCTGCTGACCAAGGTGGTGTTTGGCGAAGCCGGATGGGTGTCGACCAACGCTGCCGCCGTGCGCCGCAATTTCCTGCTCCGCACCGCCGGCTATGGCCTCGTCGGCATCGTGGCGCTCACCGCGCTGGCGGCCTGGAGCACCAGCTATCTCGGCAACACCGGGCTGATCAAGGCAACCGATGCCGCCGCGCAGGACTACGCAACCAGGTATACCGCGCTGGTCAACGAGGACCCTATCAACGACGCCGACTTCCTGAAGATCGTCGATCCCCTCGCGCAGTTGCGCGCCCTTCCCGAAGGCTACGCCACCACCGGCGATCTGCCGCCGCTGTCGCAGACTTTCGGCCTGGGCCAGCACCGGCGGCTGGAAACCTCCGGTGTCGCGGCCTATCGCAACGGTCTCGACCGGCTGCTCCGCCCGCGCCTTCTGTTCCGTCTCGAGAGCCGCATCGCCGGCATGCTCGACCAGCCAGAAAACCTCTACGAGCCGCTCAAGGTTTACATGATGCTGGGCGGCGACCCGCAAATTCCGGTCGACCCCGCCCTGATCTCGGGCTGGATGCAGGGCGACTGGGAGAGCCTTTACCCCGGCGAGCCCAACCGCCCGGTGCGCGAGGCGCTGCGCCAGCATCTCGAGGCGATGCTCGATCTGAGCAGCGGCCTCGTCAAGCCGATCGCCCTCAACGGCGATCTCGTCAAGGCGGCGCAGACGTCGCTGGTGCGTCTGTCGCTTGCCGAGCGCGCCTTCGCGCT
>JAKOWQ010000419.1 GCA_029781465.1 Pseudomonadota bacterium | reverse complement strand
CCCGCGCCCGCCCGCCGCGGGGGTTTCCTAGGCCCGGAACGGCATGCCGATGCTGCGCAGCAGCGCCCGGCCGTGCTCGTCGTTGCCGGCGGTGGTCACGATGCTGATGTTCAGCCCCTTGATCTTCTCGATCTCGTCGTAGTTGATCTCGGGGAAGATGATCTGCTCGCGCACACCGAGGGTGTAGTTGCCCCGCCCGTCGAAGGCCTTGGGCGAGACGCCCTTGAAGTCGCGCACCCGGGGGATCGCCACGTTGATCAGCCGGTCGAGGAACTCCCAGGCCCGGTCGTTGCGCAGGGTGACCATGGCCCCGATCTGCTGGCCGGCGCGCAGCTTGAAGTTCGAGATCGCCCTGCGGGCCCGGGTGATGACCGGCTTCTGACCGGTGATCGCCGCCAGCTGCTGGACCGCGCCGTCGAGGACCTTCGGGTTGGCGATCGCCTCGCCCAGGCCCATGTTGACGACCACCTTGACCAGCCGCGGCACCTGCATCGGGTTGGTGAAGCCCTGCTCCTTCATCAGCTGCGGGACGAGCTCCTTCTGGTAGCGGATCCGCAGCCGCGCCGGCCCGCGCTTCTGGTCCGGCTTGCCCGCGGGGGCCAGCTCCCAGCCCAGATCGCTCTTCTTGCCCTTCTTGCCCGCCGCCTTCGGCTCGGGCTTGCCGGCGCCGCCCTTGGCCTTCTTGTCGGCCTTGGCGCCCTTTGCCTGCTTCTTGTCTTCCGCCATCACTCACTCCTGCTTCGGTCGGGCTCCGGACCACTCCCGCCGATCAGCGGCCGCCCACCGGCCCCGCGGGGCCCTGCAGGGGGCGGCCGGTTCCGGTTCACTTGTCGATGAGCTCGTTGCACTTCCGGCAGAAGCGCCGGTTCTTCGCCCGCCCGTCGGTCTCGACCTTGCGGATGCCGACCCGCGTCGGCTTGTCGCAGCTGGGGCAGACCAGCTGCACGTTGGCCTGGGCGATCGAGCCGACCTGCTCGATGCGGCCGCCCTCGGGGTTCTTCTGGCTGCGGCCGCGCTTGAGGTGCTTCTTGACCAGGCGCAGCCCCTCGACCCGCACCCGCTCCTTGTCCTGGAGGATCTCGATGACCTTGCCGCGCGGCTTCTTGTCGGTCCCGCGCAGCTGGGCCGCCTCCTTGCCCTTCATCAGCTGGACCGTGTCGCCCTTCTTGATGTGCATGGCGCTGTTACCTTCTTCGGGAAAACGTCGTGACGCTCAGAGGACCTCGGGGGCGAGCGAAATGATCTTCATGAACTTCTTGGCGCGCAGCTCGCGGGCCACCGGGCCGAAGATGCGCGTCCCG
>JAKOWQ010000396.1 GCA_029781465.1 Pseudomonadota bacterium | reverse complement strand
CCATCCAGGATGCGGTTGCCGTCGCCATCGTGGATGTAGCATCCCTCGGCGTGGGTGACGATGCGGCTGCCGCCCATGTCCTCGATCAGCTTGAAATCCTGCTGCGCGGGCAGGTGGTGCTTGACGTCGAGGCGCTTGAGTTCGGCGATATCGTAATTGCGGGGCATTTCGGGTTCTCCCTTGGATCATGGCAGGCGTTCGATGGGTGAACGCCGGCCTCAGGGAGAAAAGCCGGTGCGGGCCAGAAAGCGGTTGGTGCGGGTGACGCGGGTGTTCATGCCTCGCCCCGCATAGCCCGTCCGAGCAGTTTGAAGAAGGCCTGACTGTCAGGATTGGCATCGGCGTCCCATTCCGGGTGCCATTGCACCGCGATCACCGGGGCGCCGTTGGGGCGGGCGGAAAAGCCCTCGATCAGGCCATCGGGCGCGCGTGCTTCCACATTCAGCCCCGGAGCCAGTTGGCCGACGCCCTGGAAGTGCACGGAGTTGACCGTCAGCGCGGTCTTGCCGAAAGACCGCGCCAGCATCCCGTCGTGGCTCAGGGTGACGGGATGGAGATGATCGAACATCTCCGCAAAGCCTGCGCCATCAGGGGCGTGATGGGCGATCAGCTCGGCGCTGGCGCTGGTGTCGCGCCGGAGCGTTCCGCCCAGCGCGACGTTGATTTCCTGAAACCCCCGGCAGATCCCGAACACCGGCCGGCCAAGGCCGATCATCCGCTCGACCAGGCTCAGCGCGATGGCATCGCGGCCGGGATCGAAGGGGCCTTCACCGCCTTCGTCCTCGTAGTGGTGCGGCTCGACGTTCGAGGGGCTGCCGGTAAGCAGCACCGCATCGAGCCGGGGGGCAACCTCCGCCGCGCTCATCAGATCGGGCAGCGAGGGCACGATCAATGCCGCCGCATCGGCATGTTTCATCGCCGCGCGGATATAGCGTTCCATCACCGCCTGCGCGGGTTCGATCCCCACGGTGCGCTGGCAGGCGATCACGCCAAGGACGGGGCGGGCGGCGCTCATGGTCAGTGCTTCATCATCACGTGCCGGGTGGTCATATAATGCTCAAGGCAATAGACTGAAAGGTCCGACCCGTAGCCCGAGCTTTTGACCCCGCCGTGGGGCATTTCGGTGACGTTGACCGAATGCGTGTTGATCCAGGTGACGCCGTATTCAAGGCGCGAGGCGAACATGTTGGCCTTGCCCACGTCCTGGGTCCAGACCGAGCTGGCGAGGCCGTATTCGCAATCGTTGGCCCATTCGAGCGCCTGATCGTCGCTGTCAAAGCGGGTCACCGAAACCACCGGACCGAACACTTCCTTCTGCACGATCTCGTCGGTGTGGCGCGCGCCCGCGATCAGCGTCGGGGCATAGAAGAAGCCGGGGCGGTTGGGGCTGAAACCGCCGGTCACCACTTCGGCCGGGGTATCGGCGCGGGCGCGGGCCACGAAACCGTCGACCCGGTCGCGCTGGCGGGCGGTAATCAGCGGACCCAGCGCGGTGCCCGGCTCGGCCGGATCGCCCAGCGAGATCGCTTCGATCGCGCCTTGCAGCTCGGCCACCAGCCGGTCATGGATCGCGCCGTGGGCATAGACCCGGCAGGCCGCGGTGCAATCCTGCCCGGCATTGTAATAGCCGCCTTCGGCAATCGCCTCGACCGCGGCGGGAATGTCGGCATCGGCCAGCACGATCACCGGGGCCTTGCCTCCCAGCTCGAAATGGGTGCGCTTGATCGTCGGGGCCACGGCTTCGAGGATCTTGCGCCCCGTGGCGACATCGCCGGTCAGCGAAACCATTCGCACCCGGGGATGCGCCACCAGCCGCGCGCCAACGCTGGCGCCGTTGCCGGTAACCACGTTGACCACCCCTTCGGGCAGGAACTCGGCGCAAACCTCGGCCAGCTGCAGCGCGCTCAGCGGGGTGTGCTCCGAAGGCTTGAGCACCACGGTGTTGCCCGCGGCGATCACCGGAGCGATCTTCCACGCCGCCATCATCAGCGGATAGTTCCACGGCGCGATCCCCACGCACACGCCCAGCGGATCGCGGCGCAGCATCGAGGTGAAGCCGGGGCGGTATTCGCCCGCCGGAACCCCCGGAACCGTGCGCGCGGCCCCGGCGAAGAAGCGGAACACGTCAACCGTGTTGCCGACATCGACCGCCTTGGCGGTGCCGATCGGCTTGCCGCAATTGGTCATTTCCAGCAGCGCGAATTCATCGGCCAGTGCCTCGATCCGCTCGGCGATGCGCAGCATGCGCAGCGCGCGTTCCTTGGGCGGCATCCGCGACCAGATTGCAAAGGCGCGTTCGGCCGCTGCCACCGCGGCATCGGCCTGGGCACGGCTGGCGCTGGCGATCTGGGCGATTTCCTCGCCGCTGGCGGGGTTGAATACCGCTTCGGGGGCTTCTTCCCCGGCAAGCGCCACGCCGCCGATGAACTGGCCGCGACTGTCGAACATGGTGGGTTTTCCTGCGTTGAAACTGCCCCGCAACCTAGGCGCGGCGCGGCATGGGGTGAAATACGAAATGGAAAGCGATGGCTATCGGAAAAGCCGATCCCTTAGCTCAGCAAGACCACCGGACTATCGGCGCGCCAATGCATCGAAACGCGGTCATCCCAGGTGAAATCCTCCTGGTCGTGGCGCGACAGGTTGGGACGCGAGACGCGGATCATCGCGCCGCAATCGAGCTGGATTTCGTAGAGCGTGATATCGCCCAGATAGCTCATTCCCTTGATCTGTCCGCGGGCGAAATTGTGCCCTTCCGGGGCATCTTCGGCGGCGGCGCGCACCGCCTTTCCCTCACCGGGGACGTGGAGGTAGATCTTCTCGGGCCGAAGCGCGACCCAGACGTTCGATCCGTGCGCGCCGGTTACCCCGTGATTGAGCCAGACCTTGCCCAGGCCAGGGCAATCGACCGCAGCCTTGTCAGGCTCATCCAGGGTCAGCTTGCCCTCGAAGATGTTCACCGAGCCGACGAAATCGGCGACGAAGCGGTTGGCGGGATATTCGTAGAGATCGGCCGGCGCCGCCAGCTGCGCGACATCGCCCTTGTTCATCACCGCGATCCGCCCGGCCATCGACAGCGCCTCGTCCTGATCGTGGGTGACGGTGATGAAGGTGATCCCGACCTTGTCCTGCAGATCGGCCAGCTCGAACTGCATCTGCGCGCGCAGCTTGGCGTCGAGCGCGGAAAGCGGCTCGTCGAGCAGCAGCACCTTGGGGCGCATCACCAGGCTGCGCGCCAGCGCCACGCGCTGGCGCTGGCCGCCCGAAAGCTGATCGGGCATGCGCGCATCGAGCCCGTCGAGCTTGACCAGTTCGAGCGCCTCGGCAACCCGGCTCCTGATCTCGTCCGCGCTGACCCCGGCGATCTTGAGGCCGTAGCCCACGTTCTGCGCCACGGTCATGTGCGGGAACACCGCGTAGGACTGGAACACCATGTTGACCGGGCGCTTGTTGGGCGGAACCTCGGCCATGTCCTGCCCGTCGATCAGGATCTGCCCGCTGGTGGGAATCTCGAACCCGGCGATCATCCTGAGCAGCGTGGTCTTGCCGCAGCCCGAGGGGCCGAGCAGGACGAAGAATTCGCCCGGCATGATATCCAGGCTGACATCGTCGACCGCCGCGCTGGGCGCGCCCTTGAAGCGTTTGGTGACGTTGCGGATCGAGATGATCGGGGTCTTGTCGGACATGTCAGTGACCTTGCGCGAGCGTGCCCATGCGGCTTTGCAGCTTGAGCGCGATCGTGGTGAGCAGGACGGTCAGCGCGATGACCAGCGCCGACGCGGCGTTGACCTCGGGCGTGACCGAGAAGCGGACCATCGAATATACCTTGACCGGGAAGGTCACGGTGTTCGGGCCCGAGGTGAAGAAGGTGATGACGAAATCGTCGAGGCTGAGCGTAAAGGCCAGCAGGGCCCCGGCGATCAGCCCCGGTTTCATGTGCGGCAACAGCACGTCGCGGAAAGCCTGCCATTCGCTCGCGCCCAGATCCTTGGCCGCTTCCTCTTCCTCGCGGTTGAAGCTGGTGAGGCGCGATCGCACCACCATCGCCACGAAGGGGAAGCAGAAGGTGATGTGGGCGATGGTAATCTGCGAAAGATCGAACGGCCAGGGCAGATCCTGCGGCAGGTCGAGCCTGGCGAAGAAGGCCAGCATGGCAACGCCCATGCAGATTTCGGGCACCACGATCGGCAGCGCCATCGCGCCCTCCCAGGCGGCCTTGGTGGGAAAGCGGAACCGCCACAGCAGCACCGCCGCCAGCGCTCCCAGCACCACGCTGACCACGGTTGCCAGGGCGGCAATGGTGATCGAATTGGTCAGCGCCTCCATCAGGCTGGAGTTGTGCAGTGCCTTTTCGTAATACTTGGTAGTGAACCCCCGCCAGACGATGTTGCGGCGGCTGTCGTTGAAGCTGAACGCCACCAGCGTGATCAGCGGGGTATAGAGGAACAGCAGCACCAGCCCGACCCAGATCCGCATCGACCAGCGGCGGGTATATTCGAGCGGGGCGACCGGCGCGCGCTTGCCAAGCAGTTTCATCCGCGCTTCTCCGCTTGCTTGGCCTTGAGCGCCTGGATGGCGATGGCGATGAAGGTGGCGTACATCAGCAGGAACGAAAGCGCCGCGCCGAACGGCCAGTTGTTGGCGCGCTTGAACTGGCGCTCGATCACGTTGGCGATCATCTGGCTGTCGGTTCCGCCCAGCAGGTCCGGGGTGAGATAGGCACCCAGCGCGGGAACGAAGGTGATGATGATCCCCGAGATGATCCCCGGAGCCGCCAGCGGAGCGACAATCAGCAACAGGGTGCGCAAATGCCCCGCGCCCAGATCGAGGCTGGCCTCGATCAGCGAACGATCGAGCCGGTCGAGCGCGGCATAGAGCGGCAGGACCATGAAGGGCAGGTGGACATAGACCAGCCCCAGCACCACCGCGAAGTTGTTGTAGAGCAGGTGCAGGGGCTCGTATGCGCCGGGGGCTGGGAGGCCCACCAGCGTCAGCAGGCTCCCGAACCGGTCATGCAGCCAGCCGATCGTCTGGTTGGCATAGCCCTCGGTTCTGAGCACCGCCATCAGGGCATAGGTGCGGATCAGCAGATTGGTCCAGAACGGCAGCATGATCCCCAGCAGGAGCCAGGGCTTCCATTTGTCGCTGGCGAAAACAATCGCCAGGGCAACCGGAAACCCCACCACCAGACAGATCGCGGTGGTGATCCCGGCCACCACCAGCGATTTGGCGAAGATGCCCAGATAGAGCGGCTCGAGCGCCTTCTTGTAGTTGGCGAGCGTGCCCGAGATCTCGATCTCGGTCAGCCCGGCGTTGGTCCCGAAACTGTAGAGCCAGATCACCCCCATGGGGACGATGAAGAACAGCGTGAGCCAGGTCAGCGGCGCCGTGGCGACGGCGGCAAACAGTGCCCGGCTTCTTTTCCAGTCCTCCATCGTTGCTCCCCGACCCGAAGGGCTCAGCTACGGCTTCAGGCCGCGCGGATGCGGGTGAAGGCGTCTTCGTAGAGCGGCTGGAGCTTCTCGTTGTAAGCCGCGTATTCGCACTTGGCGAGCAGGTCGGCCGGCGGGAAGATCACCGGGTTGTTCTTGTAGCTGTCGGGCATCAGTGCCTTGGCGGAGGCATTCGGCGTGGGATAGAGGATCGTTTCGGTGATCTTCTTGCCGACTTCCGCATCGAGCAGATAGTTGATGAAGGCATGGGCATTCTTGGGCCGCGGGGCGCCCTTGGGAATGCACAGCGTATCGGAATTGAGCTGGCTGCCCTCCTTGGGCAGGACGAAGTCGATGTCATCGTCCTCGGTCATGATCTGGGCAATGTCGCCGTTGTATTCGAGCACCAGATCGACTTCGCCCGAAAGCAGCAGATCCTGCCCGTTGTCCTCGTGGAACGCCTTGATGTTGGGCTTCTGCTTGATCAGCATCGCCTCAACCTGCTTGATGTCGGCCTCGGTCAGGCCGTTGACCGACTTGCCAAGGTACTTGGCGGCCAGGCGGATCACGTCGCCGGCTTCGGACAGCAGGGCGATGCGGCCCTTGTACTCATCCGAATCGAACAGCACCTTCCAGCTGTCGGGACGGGCCTTCACCTTGCTCTTGCGATAGCCGATCCCCAGCGTCAGCCAGGTATAGGGCATCGAATACTTGCGGCCCGGATCGTAGGCGACGTCGATGAAGGTCGGGTCGATGTTCTTCATATTGGGGATCAGATCGTGTTCGAGCGGCACGATCAGGTCGGACTGGATCATCCGCTCGACGAAATCGTTCGAGGGCACGATCACGTCGAACCCCGGATTGCCCGCGCGCAGCTTGGCGAACAGTTCATCGTTGGTGGCGAACAGGCTCATGTTCACGTCGATCCCGCTGGCGCCCTTGAAATCCGCCAGGGTGGTTTCGCCGATGTAGGTGTCCCAGTTGTAGAAGTTGAGCTTGGGCTCTTCGCCGGTGGAGCCGATCTTGCCGTCGCCGCCCTTCGAGCAAGCGGCCAGCCCGCCAAAGCTGATCCCCACCGCCGCAACGCCCAGTGCCTGCAAGAGCGAGCGGCGGCCAAGTTTCATTCCACGCTGGTTGGCAAGGTTCGTCATATGCCCAAGTCCCCGTAACTGGTGTTGCTTCTGGCAGGAATGCTAGCCCGCTTTGGCGCGGCTGCAAGCATCGAAGCGGCAAGAATGCCCTCTATCGCGCGCGATGCCAGTAGATTATGCAATCCGAGAGGTATCGAAAAATCCGATGAACATCACTTTTCGCCAAATTCGCTATTTTATCGCCGTGGCCGAGGCACGCTCGGTCTCGGGCGGGGCCAGCGCGGTGGGCATTTCGCAAAGCGCGGTGACCGACGCGGTGCGCACGCTGGAACTGGAAACCGGGGTCAGCCTGTTTCATCGCCATGCCAAGGGGGTGACACTGACCCGTGAGGGGCAGCAGTTCCTGCGCCATGCCCGCTCGATCATCGATGCCGTGGCCGACATGGCGGGCGGGGTAGGCCGCGAGCAGGACCAGACCGAGGGCAAAGTGCGGATCGGGGTGACCCCGGTGGTTACCGGCTATTTCCTTTCCGATCTCGTCTCGCGCTTTCAGCGGCTGTTCCCCCGGATCGAGATCGCGCTGGTCGAGGACAAGCGCGCCTATGTCGAACACATGCTGGTCGGAGGGGAGCTCGATCTGGCGCTGCTGATCGTCTCCAACCTGGAACAGCGCTCCGCGATCGATCACGAGGTGCTGTTGCGCAGCGAATGCCGCGCCTGGATGGCGCCGGGCCATCCGCTGTCCGATGTCGATGGGCTGAGCCTGGCCGACCTTGAGAACGAGGCGCTGGTGGCGCTGGCGCTCGACGAGCTGGAGGGGCTGATCGACGGGATCTGGTCAAAGTTCGATCATCCGCCGCGCGTCGCCTGGCGCACCAGCAGCATGGAAGGGGTGCGCAGCCTGGTCGGCACCGGGGCGGGGATCACGCTGCTGCCCGATCTGGTCTATCGCCCCTGGAGCCTCGATGGCGACCGGATCGTCGCCAAGCGCACCCGCGAAAGCCTGCCCACGGTGGATATCGGTATGGCCTGGCGCCGCCTGACCCGCCACAGCGAGCCCGCCGCGCTGTTCATGGAAACTGTGCACCAGCACCGCCGGTAAGGATTAGGTCGCTGGCTCCGCGATGGTCCGGCGATAGAGGTGCCAGGTGGCATGGCCCAGCACCGGCAGCACCACCAGCAAGCCCAGGAAGAACGGCACCATCGCCACGAACAGCAGCACCGCGATCACCGCTGCCCAGGCCACCAGCACGAAGGCATTGGCGCGGATCGAGGCCAGGCTGACGATGATCGCGGTGAGGAAATCGACATCGCGATCGACCAGCATCGGCAGGCTGATCACCGTCACCGCATAGAATACCAGCGCCACCAGCGCCCCGATCACCGTGCCGACCAGCAGCATCATGATCCCCGACCAGGTGGTGAACAGGGCCAGCGATTCGCTGCCCACGCCCGATTCGGCCATGAAGATCGCGAAGATGCCGTGGGCCAGGATCATCCAGAAGGTGAAGCCCACGAACACGAACCCACCCATCATCAGCAGCTGATCGTCGCCGCGCCCGCGCACCGCGCCCAGCACCGCGCCCCAGGTGACCGGCAATCCGGCCTCGCGGCGGCGACTGACCTCGTAGAGCCCGACCGCGACAAAGGGCGCCAGCAGCGGAAATCCCGCAGCGGCCGGGATCAGCCATTCCGCCTCGTTCCAGCGGAACAAGGCCAGGTAGAGGAAAATCCCCGAGGCGACGAAGATCGACCCGAAGAACAACCCATAACCGGGGCACTTCGCAAAATCGGCCCAACCCGCGCCGAGCGCCCGGCGCAGATCGCCCAGCGACAGGTCGCGCGCGATCGCAACCGGAATGATCTGAGACTGGCCTTGTGCCACCACTGTGCCTCTCCCTCTCAAAACCCGGGGGAGAGGTTGCTACAAGACCGGCGATCCTTCAAGCCGCCGGGCGCATTCAGGCGTTGCGCAGGTACCAGTCATAGTCGAGCTGGGTAACCTCGGCCATGAAGCGCGCCATTTCCACGCCCTTGACCACCGCATAGTTGCGTACGAAGCGTTCCCCCAGATAGCGCTTCATCAGTTCGGAATTCTCGAACGCCTCGATCGCCGCGGCCCAGTGGTTGGGCAGACGGATGTCATCGCCTTCGGCTTCATAGCCGTTGCCGACCACCGCCGGGCCGGGGTCGATCTGTCCGCGAATGCCGTGGAGCATCGCGGCGAGCACCGCCGCAACCGCCAGATAGGGGTTAGCATCGGCCCCGCAGATGCGGTGCTCGACGTGGCGCGAGGCTGGCGAACCGGCGGGAATGCGCAGCGAAACCGTGCGGTTGTTGACCCCCCAGGTCGCCGCGACCGGGGCATAGGAATTGGCCTTGAAGCGGCGGAACGAATTGGCGTTGGGGGCAAAGATCGCCATCGATTCGGCGAGGCAAGCCTTCATCCCCCCGATCGCGTGGCGCAGCAGCGGGGTACCTTCGGGGTCTTCGCTGGCGAAGGCATTGTTGCCGTCCTTGTCGGCCATCGAGATGTGCAGGTGCATGCCCGAACCGGCGGTTTCGGCAAAGGGCTTGGCCATGAAGGTCGCCTCAAGCCCGTGGGCGACCGCAACGCCCTTGACCAGCCGCTTGTACATGATCGCATCGTCGGTGGCGCGTAGCGCGTCGGGCTTGTGGCGCAGGGTGAACTCGAACTGGCCCGGTGCATATTCAGAGATTCCGCTTTCCAGCGGCAGCCCCTGCTCGTCGCAGGCCGCGTAGAGATCGTCGAAGAAGGGCTGGAGATCCTCCATTTCGCGCAGGCCATAGACCTGGATGTCGCTCGAGCGATGGCCGGTGACCATCCCGCGGGCCGGAACCGGCTTTCCATCCTCAAGGTCGCAAAGATAGAATTCCAGCTCGACCGCTACCACCGGGGTCAGCCCTTCTTCGGCCAGCCCATCGATCACCCGGCCCAGCACGTGGCGCGGATCGAGATCGTTGGGCGTGCCGTCCAGCTCGTAGAAGCTGGTCAGGAACTGGGCGTGGTTTTCGCCCAGCCAGGGCGCGCGGACCAGCGTGCCGGGCACGGGATAGACATAGCGATCGGCGTCACCGTCCTCCCAGACCAGCCCGGTTTCCTCGCAGTCACGCCCGGTGATGTCCACCACCAGTACCGATCCAGGGAGGAACCGGCCGCTCTGGTAGACCGCCTTGACCTCGTGCTGGCGTAGTCGCTTGCCGCGCGGCACCCCGCAGATGTTGGTGAAGATTATGTCGATCGCATCGACATCGGGGTTGGCGGCGAAGAAGTCTTCGGCCTCCTGGGCGAGGGCGCGGTGGTTTGAGCTGGTCACGGTCATGGTGGTCATCCGATCAGGGTCTTGAGGCAGTCATCCAGCACTTCGGCAAGGCGCGCAACCTGCGCCTGCGTGGTGGCCGGGCTGACCAGGGTCATGTTGTGGAACGGCGCGATCAGCACGCCGCGGTTGATGAGGAACAGGTGCAACGCGTGCTCAAGCGCACCGTGCATCCTGGCCCGCGCCTCGCTGCCGTTGCGGGCCGGGGTGGAATCGCAGATGAACTCGCCGCGCGAACCGACATGGGCAACGTGCCAGTCAAG